>NZ_JBSGFQ010000016.1:0-157763 GCF_053603495.1 Nonomuraea sp. NPDC004186
CTTCCACCCCGAACGCCAAGAAGTCGGCCACTACTACCGCTTCCAGGAGCTCAAGCTCGGCCGCCGCTACCAGCGGGGCGACACCCCGCAGAGCGGGCCCACCGGCGAGGCCATCCAGGTGAACCTGACCGGCGTACCCCCGATGCGCCACAACCCGCGGCTGTCCGACCACGAGCCGGGCAACGCGATCAGGACCGCGCAGGAAGAGTTCAACCACACCTACTGCACCCTGCTGAGCCAGCTCGAGCAGGCCTTCAACGGCAGCCCGAAGCTGCTCGGGGCCGCCACCGGCACCATGTACGCGCTCAAGGGCCAGGCCCAGGCCCTGATGCGGATGCCCGACGAAGACGGCACCACCGCCGGTCCCACCTTCGAATACGTGGTGCCCGAACTGCGGCGGTGAAGCGCAGGCGGCACCCCGCCCAGGCGAACCGGGGCCGGCGGATGCGCTCACTCAGGTCCTGCTCACACGAAAGCCTATTGCGCTACCCTTGGTATCGATACTTGAGGTAGCGGAACTAGGGGGGACACATGGGCGAGGTCACCGCAACGGAGCGGCCGCCGCTGGGCATCCGGTTGATGCATGCCCTGGGAAAGGAGCCGGACTGGTTGGCGATGACGGCCGAAGAGCTGGTCGTCTTGCGCGAGGCGGTGAACCGCAAGCGGTCGTCCCGCCTGGCCCGGCTGATCACCGGATTTCCGGACCGCGGCGCCACGATCCGGTGGCAGGAGGTGGCGCTGCACGACCGCAGGCTCCGGGTACGGGTGTACCGGCCCTCGGCCGGGCAGGCCGGCTTGCCTCTTGTGCTCCACGTGCACGGAGGCGGGTTCGTGGGCACGGCGGTGCAGAGCGACTGGGTCAACAGCCACCTCGCCGCGCGGCTGCCCGCGGTCGTCGTCTCGGTCGAGCACCGCCTCCTCGACCAGGAGACCCCGCTGCCGGCGGTCGTCGACGACGGCTGGGACGTGCTCCGGCACGTGGTGCGGCACGCCGGGCAATGGGGAGTCGACCCGGCACGGGTCGCCGTCTTCGGTGAGAGCACCGGCGCGTTGGTCACGGCCCTGGCCGCGATCCGGGCCAGGGAGTCCGGCCTGCCCCTGCGGGCGCAGGTGCTGGTCAATGCCGCTGTCGACCTGACCTCGGCGGGGTTCGACCTCGCCTCCATGCGCCGGCACGCCCACGGCCCGGGCCTCACCATGACGCAGATGCGGCTGTTCCAGCGGCTCGCCGTTCCGCCCGGATCGGATCCCCGTACGGTGTCGCCGCTGTACGCCGGCGACCTGGGCGGGCTGGCCCCGGCACTCGTGGTGGTGCCGACCATCGATCCGGTGGCCGACCACGGCCGCTGTTACGCCGACCGGCTGCGGGCGGCCGGGACGCCCGCGCGGCTCACCGAACAACCCGGAGCGACGCACGCGTTCCTCAGCATGCCGGGCGTGGTGCCGCAGGCGAAGGCCGCGCGGGCGGAGATCGCCGCGTTCCTCGGAGAGGCCTTCACCGGGTGAGGATCCAGGAGTTGCGTGAGCGCACGAGAATAGGTGCGTGACTCACGTCCACATCGTCTACGCGCACCCGAGCGAGCGAAGCTTCACGCGCGAAGTTCTCGACGCGTTCCTGGGCGGGCTCGACGACGCCGGCCACACGCGTACGGTCTCGGACCTCTACGCGATGGACTTCCGCTCGGAACTCACATTGGAGGAGTACGAGCGCGAGTCCGGCCGCCGCGTTGACGCGCGCGTCCCCGATGACGTCGCCGCCGAGCAGGCCAGGCTCAATGCCGCCGACGTGTGGGTGTTCGTCTATCCGGTGTGGTGGACGGACTGCCCGGCGCGGCTCAAGGGCTGGTTCGACCGCGTGTGGACGACGGGATTCGCGTACAAGCCCCTAAGCGTGCGAGTGGCTCGGCAGGCGCTCGTCCTGTGCACGGCCGGGTACAGCGTCGCCGAGCTCGACGCGTCGGGTTGCCACCAGGCGATGAGGACCACCATGCTCACCGACCGGATCGGCGAGCGGGCGAAGGCGAGCGAGCTCGTCGTGTTCGGGGGTTCGGTGCTGCGCGATGGCGAGGGCGCCGGCGATCCCGATCACTGGGCCGCCGTCAAAGCCGGGCACCTGGCACGGGCGGCCGAGCTGGCACGGTCCCTCTGACCAGCGGCGGTGGGTCAGGGACCGCCCTCGAAGTCTGGATCAGGGACCGTCCTCGAAGTCCCCAACGCAGCTGCGGCGACCGAGCGCCCGCCCGTTGACCGACGAAGCGGCGGGCCCGCTGAAGCGCGGAAAGGCCCGGCGCGCGGGGCGCCGGGCCTGGGGACCGCGTGTGGAGGTGGGTCAGGAGATCAGGCGGATTAGTAGATGCGGTACTTGCGGCCGCAGTTGTCGAACTTGCCGGCCCAGCAGGTGAACGAGTAGACCTTCTTGATCCCCTTGCCGCTCCAGCTCCCGACCACCTTGCCGTCGAACGAGCGGTTGAACTTGTGCCAGCTACCGTTCTGGTAGAACTCGAACCACACCCAGCCCTTCTTACCGCCGACCTTGTCCACGCCGTACCACTTCGTGTGGACCACGTGGCCGCTCTTCCACGTCTTGCCGAACGTGTAGGCCTTGCGGTCGCTGGAGAAGAACTTCCCCCAGCTCGTCCCCGTCGAGGTGGTGGCAGCAGTGGTGGCGGTGGCGGCCTGGGCGGCGACCGGGCTCAGGGCGAGGCCGGTGACGGCCATCGAACCGGCCAGAGCCGCGATCGCAAGAGTCTTACGCATTGGGTTCCTCCCCGTTTGTCGTGCACCGGTTGATCCGGCAGCAGGGACATTACGGAGATTCCATGCGATCAACTGTGGACAAATCCGCACTCCGAGAGTGATGGGCAACACACCTGCCAGGCGATCAACGGACCGCGGCAGCGAGCCTGTCCGCCGGGAACGGGGTGAGCGGGAGCCGGGAGGACTTGGCCTGGGGCGCGGTGGTGCCGCACAGGGCCAGGAACAGGTGGTCGACCAGGGCGAAGTCGATCGGGCTCGGTACGATCTCGCCGTTCTCGTCGATCCGCTGGTACTTCGCGAGGTTGATCCCGAAGGACAGCTGGCGGCTGCCGTCCGGGCTGGACAGTGACTGCGTGATCATCCCGAACACGCCCCCGTCGTGACCCCAGAAGCGGCCGCACGGCAGGTCGAGGGAGTAGAGGCCGAGGCCGTAGTTGATCGCGGCCCCGCCGGCCAGCACCGTCACCGTCTTCTGCATCTCGGCGACCTGCGCGGCGCCGACCAGCTCGCCGCGCAGCAACGCGCGGTAGAAGCGGTTGAGGTCGTCCATCGTGGACACGATCGCGCCTGCCGTCCCGCCCCACGACATGTTGTAGACGCTGTAGTCGCGCGGCGGGTCGATCAGGCCGAACAGCGACTCGTACGCCTTGGAGTGCGGTCCCGGGATGACCGGGGTGCGCGGGAAGGACGTGTGCCGCAGGCCCGCCTTGCGGATGACGTTGCGGGTGATGTACCGCTCGGCGTCCGTGCCCGTCACCTTCTCCAGGAGCAGGCCGGCCAGGATGTAGTTGGTGTTCGAGTACGACCCGGGGATCGCCCCGGGCTCGCCGGTCGGGGCGGCTGCCAGGCCCATCCCGACCAGTTCCTTCGGGGTGAACGTACGGAAGCGATTGTCGTCCAGGCTCTTGCCCGAGCCCTCCAGCAGCGACGGGAACGCCGAGCCGATGTAGTCGCCGATGTGGCTGGTGTGGTTGAGCAGCATCCGTACGGTGATCCGCTGGCCGCGGTCGCCGGGGACGAGGTCGGGGAGGTAGCGGCCGATCGGGGCGTCCAGATCGATGGCGCCGCGCGCCACCTGCTGGAGGATGGCCACCGAGACGAACGTCTTGGTGATGCTGCCCACCCGGTGCACCATGTCGGGCCGTACGGGGCGGCGCGTGTCGACATCGGCCACGCCGGACGCGCCCTGCCAGGTCTGACCCTGGTCGCGAACCTGCGAGTAGATGCCGTACATGCCCGCCTCGTGGACGGCGTCCAGGGACTTCCGGAGCGCCTGCCGGTCCAGCCCGCCGTCCTGGCTCGTCCCGGTGGCGCTCGTCGTCTGCGCGGCGGCCGGTGCGGTGAGGGTCGCCGCGGCGAGCACGGCCCCCATCCCGGTCGCGAGGGCCAGCCGTCCGGCACGGCCCACGGTCGATAGCAGTGTCCTGAATCGGAGGGATGTCATGGTCGTCAGCATGATTGAGCCGGGCTCGCGAGGTTAGTCCGCTGTGTCACCGGGTCCCCATGAGCCGTGTCACCGAGTCCCCATGACACGGGTCATCCCGAACGCATGACACTCTCGGCCTTACGGACGATGCGCCCGGCGGGTGAGCGGGCCCGCCGATCCGGTACGGGTACTCTTCTAAACCGGTCTGTTCACCGTCGGAAAGGACACTGCGGATGCCCCATGCGGCGAGGCCCACGGTCACGCTGCACGACGTGGCCGCGGCGGCCGGAGTCTCGATCTCCACCGCGTCCAGGGTCCTGGGCGGCAGCACGCGTAAGGTGGCGCCCGAGAACGAGGCCCGCGTGCTGGCCGCCGCGGCGGCCCTGCGGTACACGGTGGACGCCTCGGCCAGGGCGATGCGCCGGGCCAGCGACTCGATCGCGCTCGTCGCCGACGACCTCACGACGCCGTCCATGGCCGTGGTCGTGGCCGCGATGGAACGGGAAGCCCGTACAGCCGGCGCGTTCGTCACTGTCTCGTCCACCATGGGAGCGGTCGAGCGGCAGCTCGAGACGGTCCGGGTGCTGCGCTCGCTGCGGCCGCGCGCGCTGGTGCTGACCTCCAGCCGGTTCATGGCGAACGCGCTCGGCGGGCGACTGCTGAAGGAGCTCGGTTCGTACGAACGGGAGGGCGGCCGGGTCGTCATCGTCGGCGAGACGGACATGACTTTCGACGCGATCGGATTCGACGATTTCGCGGCCGGGCACTCGGCGGGCGCATTCGTGGCGGAAACCGGGCACCGGCGGGTGGCGATATTCGGCGGCGCTCGCGAGCTTCGCAACATGGGCTCGCGTACGGCCGGTTTCATGGCCGGACTTCGCGCCGGGGGCCTTGACGATCGGGATATCCGGATCGTTTATTGCGAAGTCAGCCGCCAGGGCGGATTCGACGCGGCGCGGCGGCTGGCGGGGGAGGGGATGTCCGGCACGGACGCGGTTCTCGCGGTCAACGACACCGTCGCCATCGGCGCGATGTCGGGATTTCGCGCCGCCGGGCTGGCGGTTCCCGAGGACGTTTCCGTGACGGGCATCGACGATATTCCGCTCGCCGGGGATGTGACGCCGCGATTGACGACCGTCGCGCTTCCGCTGGCGCAGGCGGGGGTGGAGGCGATCCGTTTCGCACTGGGAAATGTGGGTGCGGGGCGGCGGCTCACCCTGGAAGGGCGGCTGATCGTGCGCGAAAGCACCCGCCCGAGGAAATAACCCCTGCGCTTATGCCCGCTTCCGGGGGTGGTGGTGGCGGCACCGGGCCCGCCGAGTTGTGATCCGCTGGCGGATTCGCGAGTGGGGCTCGGTCCCGGGGGCGCCGGTCGATGGTGGTGGTGCCGGGGCCGTGAGTGCCGCCCATGGCGGTGGCGAACGGGTCGCCGCACCGGGCGCGCTCGGGCGCTGTAGTCGGTCGGTAACACCCTTGACGCGTAGGTAACGCGCGTGCAAACTGCGGAATACGTTTTCCAACGGAATACGTTTTCCAGCAACCCCAGGAGGTCACGTGTGAGTGCTCTCGGCGAGCTCCAGCGCATGCGCAAGGGCAGCCGCGGACCCCTCGGCGGCGGCAATCGGGACAACAAGGCCGCCTTCGCGTTCCTCGCCCCCTGGTTCGTCGGCCTGCTGCTCATCACGGCCGGCCCGATCGTGGCCTCCTTCGTGCTGGGCTTCACCGACTACAACCTCATCCAGCCCCCGACCTTCAACGGCCTGGACAACTTCGCCCGCATGCTCACCGACGTCCGCCTCCACCGGGCGCTCGGCGTCACGCTGATCTACGTCGTCGTCTCCGTCCCGCTGCAGCTGGCCGCCGCCCTGGGGCTGGCGCTGCTGCTCGACAAGGGGCTGCGCGGGCTGGCGTTCTACCGGTCGGCGTTCTACCTGCCGTCGCTGCTCGGCTCCAGCGTGGCCATCGCGGTGCTGTGGCGGCAGATCTTCGGTGCCGACGGCCTGGTCAACCAGCTGTTCGGCATCGAGGGCCGCGGCTGGATCTCCGACCCGGACACCGCGCTGTCGACGCTGATCATTCTGAACGTCTGGACGTTCGGCGCCCCGATGGTGATCTTCCTGGCCGGGCTGCGCCAGATCCCGAGGATGTACTACGAGGCGGCGGCCACGGACGGGGCGGGGAAGTGGACGCAGTTCAGGAGCATCACGATCCCGCTCCTGTCACCGATCGTCTTCTTCAACCTGGTCCTGCAGATCATCCATGCGTTCCAGTCGTTCACGCAGGCGTTCGTGGTCTCGGGCGGCACCGGCGGGCCGTCCGACTCGACCCTGTTCTACACGCTCTACCTGTATCAACGCGGGTTCCACAACTTCGACATGGGGTACGCCTCGGCGCTCGCCTGGCTGCTCCTGGTGATCATCGCCGGCTTCACCGCCGTCAACTTCTGGGCCGCCAAATTCTGGGTCGTTTACGATGACTGAACTCCGAAAGCTGATCAAGCACGCCGCCCTCATCCTCCTCGCCCTGGTCATGCTCTACCCGGTGCTGTGGATGGTGGTCAGCTCCCTGAGGCCCGACAACGAGATCTTCCGCCGCCCCGGCCTGATCCTCGACGGGCTCCAGACCCAGAACTACGGCGCCGGCTGGACCGCGCTGGCCTCCCCGTTCGGCCACTACCTGGCCAACTCGGCCATCCTCGTGCTGGCCTGCATCATCGGGAACCTGGTGTCCTGCTCGATGGCCGCGTACGCGTTCGCCAGGCTGGAGTTCACCGGCAAGCGCCTGTGGTTCGCGATCATGCTCGGCACCATCATGCTGCCGATCCACGTGATCATCGTGCCGCAGTACATCCTGTTCTCCCAGCTCGACTGGGTGAACACGTTCCTGCCGCTGGTGGTGCCGAAGTTCCTGGCCACGGACGCGTTCTTCGTCTTCCTCATGGTGCAGTTCATCCGCGGCCTGCCGCGCGAGCTGGACGAGGCGGCCAGGATCGACGGCTGCGGCCACCCGAGGATCTTCCTGCGGATCATCCTGCCGCTGATGCTCCCGGCGCTCGCCACCACGGTGATCTTCACGTTCATCTGGACCTGGAACGACTTCTTCAGCCAGCTCATCTACCTGACGGACCCGGAGATGTACACGGTGCCGGTGGCGCTGCGCTCGTTCGTGGACGCCACGGTCTCGACCTCATGGGGATCCATGTTCGCCATGAGCGTGGTGTCCCTGGCCCCGGTCTTCATCGCCTTCCTCGTCGGCCAGCGCTACCTCATCCGAGGCATCGCCACGACCGGCGGCAAGTAACCCCCCGCGAAGAGGAATCATCATGCGACGAATAGCCCTCGCCATGGCGTCGGTGCTCATGCTCAGCGCGTGCGGCAGTGGCGGCAGCGCCGGTCAGGAGCTGTCGAAGGATCCGGTCACCCTCCGTTTCACCTGGTGGGGCGCGGACGAACGGCACAAGCGCACCCAGCAGGTCATCGACCTCTTCCAGAAGAAGTACCCGAACATCACGGTCAAGGGCGAGTTCAAGGACTGGAACGGCTACTGGGAGAGCCTCGCGACCACGGTGGCGGCCAACGACGCGCCGGACGTCATCCAGATGGACGAGCTCTACCTCTCCTCGTACGCCGAGCGCGGCGCCCTGCTCGACCTCGGCACCGCGAGCAAACACCTCAAGACCGCCGACTTCGACAAGTCCGCCCTGGACACGGGCGTGGTCAAGGGCAAGCAGTACGCGCTCCCCGTCGGCCTGTCCACGTACGCGATCGTCGCCAACACCGACCTCCTCGACCAGCTCAAGATCAAGCTGCCGGACGACGACACCTGGTCGTGGGAGGACCTGAAGAAGGTCGGCGACGAGGTGTCGAAGGCGGGCGGCGGCAAGGTCACCGGCCTGCAGTCGCCGGGCTTCGACGCGGGCGGGCTCAACATCTGGGCCAGGCAGGCGGGCGCGGCCCTGTTCGACGCGAACGGCAAGGTCGCCGTCCCGCCGGAGGTGCTGGCCTCGTACTGGACCTACGTCAAGGACCTGGCCAAGCAGGGCGTCACGCCGTCGCCGTCGGTCACCATCGAGCGGGCCGGCGGCTCGCTCGACCAGTCGGGCACGGCCACGAACGCCTCGGTCTTCGCCACCTGGTGGAACACCCAGCTCAGCTCGCTGACCACGGCGAGCGGCGCCAAGCTGAAGCTGCTCAGGCTCCCCGGCGAGACGCAGGCCAAGTCACCCGGCGCGTACTTCAAGTCCTCGATGTACTGGTCGATCTCGGCGCGCAGCAAGCACCCGGCCGAGGCCGCGCTGTTCGTGGACTTCCTGGCCAACAGCCAGGAGGCGGCCGACGTCCTGCTGACCGACCGCGGCGTCCCCGCGAACAAGAAGATCCGCGCGGCCATCACCCCGAAGCTCACCGAAACGGACAAAGCCGCTGCGGAGTATCTGGACGCCGCCAAAGCAGGGCAAGCCCCTAGAGTGACCCCGAACGGCGCCAGCGATCTCGAAGCCATCATCAAACGGCACACGGAAGAGGTGCTGTTCGACCGGGAGACGCCGGAGCAGGCGGCCAAGTCGTTCATCACGGAACTGCAGGCCGAGATCGACGGCGCCTGACAGACCCCCACATAGGAGCAACATCTTGAGTCAACGGAACTACCGGGCCGCGATCGTCGGGACCGGCGCGATCGCCCACGCGCACGCGCAGGCCCTGCTCGGGTCGGGGCGGGCCGAACTCGTGGCGGTGGCGGACGTGGACGCCGGCCGGGCGGGCGAGTTCGCCGGGAAGTACGGCGGGCCGAGCACCCACGCGAGCCTGGACGACCTGCTGCGGGAGGAGCAGGTGGACCTCGTCCACCTGTGCACGCCGCCCCAGCTGCACGCCCCGCTGGCCATCGCGTGCCTGGAGGCCGGGGTCACGGCGCTGGTGGAGAAGCCGCCGACGCTCTCACTCGCGGAGTTCGACGCGGTGATCGAGGCGGAGCGCCGCTCGATGGCGCACGTGGCGACCGTCCTGCAGCACCGCTTCGGGGCGGGCGCGCTCCGGCTGCGCCGGCTGCAGGAGGCCGGCGAGCTGGGCCGCCCGCTGCTGGCCACCTGCAACACCCAGTGGTACCGAGACGAGGAGTACTACGCGGTGCCGTGGCGCGGCACGTGGGAGTCGGAGGGCGGCGGCCCGACGATGGGGCACGGCATCCACCAGTTCGACCTGCTGTTCTCGGTGCTCGGCCCGTGGCGCGAGGTCACGGCCGTGGCCGCCCGCCAGGCGCGCCCGGTGGACACCGAGGACGTGTCGCTGGCGCTGGTGACGTTCGAGAACGGCGCCGTGGCCACGATCGTCAACTCCGTCGTGTCCCCGAGGCAGACCTCCCAGCTCCGTTTCGACTACGAGCGCGCCACCGTGGAGGTGGAGCACCTGTACGGCTACACCGACGACGACTGGACCGTGACCCCGGCGCCGGGCCAGGAGAGCGTGTCGGAGCTGTGGGCGCAGGGGCGCACGACCACGTCGAGCGGCCACGACGGCTGGCTCGCCGCCGTCTTCGACGCGCTCGACCGGGGTGAGGCGCCTCCGGTCACCGCCGAGGACACCCGCCGGACGATGGAGTTCATCGCCGCGCTGTACACCTCCGCCTTCACCGGCGAACGCGTACAGGCCGGACAGATCACTGCTGACAGCCCGTTCGCCCGGCGCATGGACGGCACGGGCGCCCCCTGGGAAAAGGTGAGGAACCCGTGACCCTGCAGGCCACGCACGCGCTCGGCCGGTCGGTGACCGTCGCGGCCGGCGACGTCGAGCTGTTCACGTACGTCTACAGCCCCGACACGCCGGTGCTGGAGTCGCCCAAGCCGTACCTGCACCCGATCCGCACCCTCGGCGGCCGGCTCGTGTCGCTGTTCAGGCCGCACGACCACGTCTGGCACAAGGGCATCGCCTGGTCGCTGCCGCACGTCGGGGAGCACAACTTCTGGGGCGGGCCGACGTACGTGCACGGCCGGTTCTACGTGCAGCTCGAGAACAACGGCAGCGCCACGCACCGCGAGATGACCACCCTGGCGGCCACCGGCGAGCGGGTCGAGCTCGGGCACACGCTCGACTGGGCCGCGCAGGCCGGCGACCCGGTCATCGAGGAGCGGCGCTCGCTGGCCGCGCACGTCGTGGACGAGGCCACGTGGGCGCTGGTGTTCGACACGGAGATGACCAACGTGTCGGGCGGCACGCTCGCGTTCGGCTCCCCGACCACGAAGGGCCGCGAGAACGCCGGGTACGGCGGGCTCTTCTGGCGCGGGCCCCGGTCGTTCACCGGCGGGATCATCCAGTCGCCCGCCGGCGCGGGCGGGGACGAGCTGCGCGGCACGCGCGCCGAGTGGTTCGGCTTCCGCGGCCGGCACGACGAGAGCGGCGACCAGTCGACGGTCGTCATGGTGGACGCCGCCGACAACCCGCAGCACCCGCCGCAGTGGTTCGCGCGCAGCGAGGACTTCGCCTGCCTGTGCCCGGCGCCGTTCTTCAGCGAGGAGGTCGAGCTGCCGGACGGGCAGTCGCTGCGGTTCCGGTACGCGGTCGTGATCGCCGACGGCGACCGGGGCGAGGAGGGCACGGAGCTGCTGGCCAAGCAGGGGAGGGCGGCACTGGCATGACGTTCCCCGGAGGCACGTCCGTCAGCCGCCTGTCGGTCTACTCGGGCAGCCCGTGCGCCGACGGCCTGGAGGGCGGCACGCCGCACCTGCACACGGCCTCGACGGAGGCGTACGTGGTCATCGGCGGGCACGGCACGCTGCAGACGCTCGACGTGAACGGGCTGCGCGAGACCGCGCTGAGCGCCGGGACGACCGTGTGGTTCACGCCCGGCACCATCCACCGCGCGGTCAACCGCGCCGAAAATGGGGGCGGCCTGGAGGTGGTGGTCGTGATGTCGAACGCGGGCCTGCCCGAGGCCGGGGACGCGGTCATGACGTTCCCCCCGGAGATCGTGGCCGACCCCGAGCGCTACCGCCAGGCCGCCACCCTGCCCCCGTCGCCCCCGTCCGGCGGCCCGCTCCCGACCGGCGGGCCTCCCGCGTCCTCCACACCCCCCGAAGGACTCGCGCCCGGTGCGGCGGGCGCGCTCCGTGACATCGAGGAGGCCGTACAGCGCCGGCGCGAGCTGGCCGTCGAGGGTTTCCTGCGCCTGGCCGACGCCGCAGCCGACGGCGACCTGGCCCCGCTGCACCGGTTCTACGACCACGCCATCGCGCTCGTACGCCCCAAGGCCGCGGCCTGGCGCACGATCTGGGAGGGCACGGTCGCCGAGGAGACCCGCCGCACCGCCGGGATCCTCGACGCCCTGGAGCGCGGCGACGGCGCGCACCTGCGGCGCTCCGCCCTGATGGAGAGCCCGCCGCACGACCGGTGGGGCATGTGCGGCAACCTCCGCGCGCACGACGTGGCCCACCCGATCATCCACACCCCAGAACCGAGCTGATCGCCCACCGGCGCGCCCTGCGAGGGGCGCGCCGAAATCACCCCCCAGGAGCCCGGCGATGTTCCCCCAACTGCTGACCGCTGCCATGATCCTGATATCCACCCCGCCCACGGCCACAGTCACGGCCACGGCGGGCACCACGTACTACGTAGACGCCGCGACGGGCGATGACTCGGCCTCGGGCCTCGACCAGGCACACCCCTGGAGGAGCCTGGGCAAGGTGAACGACACCACGTTCCGCCCGGGCGACCGCATCCTGCTGCGCGCCGGACAGCGGTGGACCGGCCAGCTCTGGCCCAAGGGCTCGGGCGAGAGCGGCGCGCCGATCACCGTCGACAGGTACGGCGAGGGCGGCAAGCCCCGCATCGACGGCGCGGGCCAGGTCGGCGACGCCGTCCGGCTGTTCAACCAGGAGTTCTGGACCATCCGCAACCTGGAGGTCACGAACGAGGTTCCGCCGACGGGCACCCCCGGCGAGAACCTGCGCGACCTGCGCGGCATCCACGTCTCCGGCGACAACAGCCAGACCCTCGACGGCTTCGTCATCGACGGCGTGGCCGTGCACGACGTCACCGGCCAGGTCAACTGGATCAGCGGCAGCACCGACAACAACGCGCCCGGCGTGCGCTTCAAGACCGGGTGGGACGGCTCGAAGAAGACGGGCGGCATCGTGTTCGACACGACGGTGCCGGACATCCACACGCCGCCGGACAGGGCGACCGTGCTGAACGACGTGGTCATCCAGAACTCCACGGTCGCCAACACCTCGTTCGCCGGGATCGTGTTCAAGCAGTACACCGGGGACGGCAAGAACGACGCGGGCGAGACGATCGCCACGGCCACCGGCTGGGGCACGCGGCAGAACGCCGACGACCCCAAGTTCACCCCGCACACGAACATCGTCATCAGGAACAACCACGTAACCCAGGCCGACACGGCCTACGGCTGCAACGGCATGTACCTCACGAACGTCCGGGGCGCGCTGGTCGAGCGCAACGTCGTCTACCGGGCGGGCACCTCGGGCATCGAGTCGTACTACGCCGACGACGTGACGTTCCAGTTCAACGAGGTGTACGAGACGCAGCAGAAGGCCGGCGGCGCCGACTCCAACGGGATCGACCCGGACAAGGGCACCACCCGCCAGGTCGTGCAGTACAACTACCTGCACGGCAACGGCGACGGCGTGCTGCTGTGCCAGTTCGCGTTCGGTGACGCCGTGGTCAGGAACAACGTGATCGCGAGCAACACCCGCTACCAGATCTACCTGCACTCCGACCGGGCCGCGACCGCCAAGGTCCACAACAACACGATCTACAACGACAAGAGCGACTACCTCATCTACGGGTACGGCTCCTACATCGAGGCCCGCTACGACATCTCCGACAACCTCCTGTACTCCACGCGCCCGGCGACGCTGACGACCAGCCCGACCATCGCCTACAGCCACAACCTGTACGGCGGCGCCGACCTCGCGGTCCCGGACGGCGACACCGGCGCCGTGGTGGCCGACCCGCTGTTCGCGAAGGCGCCGCCGACCGGCCCGTACGGCACCCCGGAGTCGGGCCCCCGGCTCGACACCGCGTACGGCCTGCGCGTCTCCTCCGGCTCGTACGCGATCGACGCGGGCGCCGAGATCACCGGGAACGGCGGCCGCGACTACGCCGGGACCCCGCTCTACAACGGCGGCGCGGACATCGGCGCCTTCGAGTACACCACCGCCGAGGACGCCACCACCGAGTCCGTCACCGGCACCGCCCGCACCCCCTCGGGCGCCCCCGTCGCGGGCGCGACCGTGACGGCGGCGGGCAGGACGGCGACCACCGGCGCCGACGGCCGCTTCGCGATCAGGGACCTCCCCTTCGCCGACGGCGTCGAGGTGACCGCCGCCAGGAACGGCTACGCGAGCGCCACCGAGACCGTGAACGTGCGCCCCGGCAACACCGTCACCGTCCGCCTGACCATGGCCTCGGCCGGCACGGTCGGCTCGGTCACCGGACGCGTGCTCGACCAGGCCGCCCGCCCGCTGCCCGGCGCCACGGTCACCGTCAAGGACGGCGGCCAGGCGCTCGCCACCGCGACCAGCGGCCCCGACGGCGCCTTCACCGTGGAGAACGTCCCGGTGGGGGAGGGCTATCTGGTCCAGGCCGCGTCCGGCGGATACGTGACGGCCAGCCGGTCCGGGCTGACCGTGGAGGCGGCCACGGCGACCGACGCGGGCGCGCTGCTCCTCGTCCGCCCGATCCCGGACTACGTGGCCGTGCACGACTTCGACGACCTGCCGACCGGGCCGCTGACCAGCGGTGACGGGCTCACCGTGAGCTCCACGGGTGGGAGCGTCGAGGTCGTCGAGACGCCGGGCGGCAAGAGCCTGAAGCTCACCCGCACCGCGAACAGCGGCAGCACCGGCGTCTCCCGGATGTTCGCGCTCAAGGGCGTCGTGACCGTCGAGGCCCGCGTCATGAGCGAGCAGCCCTACACCTCGGGCAACCACTGGTGGTCCGTCCCCTATGTCAGGAACGCGAGCGGTCAGAACGCCGTCAGCCTCGCCTTCACCAAGAACACGATCGTCGCCTACGCGGGCACGACCACGCGCACGGTGGGCGCGTACGAGCCGGGCCGCTGGTACCACGTCAAGGCCGTGATCGACACCGTCAACCAGCGCTTCGACCTGCTGATCGACGGCCGGAAGGCGCTCGAAGGGGCCGCGTTCAGGACCGCGATGGACACCGTGGCGCAGATCGACTACTACGCCAACAGCACCAACTACGGCGGCATCCACCTCGACGACCTCCGGGTCGCCCAGGGGGTCGGCCTCGCCCGCGACGACACGGGCCTGCTCAGCGTCGACACCAGCCAGGGCGCGCCCGACGGCGACGTGCTGGACGTGCCCGCCCGGGTCACCGAGGTGGAGGTGACCGCCGTGGCCCGCAGCCCGTTCGCCAGGTCGGTGAGCATCTCCGGCGAGCGCACCGCCGGCGCGCAGGCGACGCGGAAGGTCACGCTGGGCGCGACCGGGGCCGAGGTGCCCGTCGTGGTCACCGCCGAGGACGGCACCGAGGCCACCCACACCCTCCAGATCAGGCGCCGCCCGCTCGCCCAGGACACCACCCTGTCCGGCCTCGTCCCGGACGCGGGCACGCTGGAGCCGGCCTTCGACCCCGACGTCCTCGCCTACGCCCTGACCGTTCCCGGGGACCGGGTCGTGTTCACGCCGACCGCGCTCAACCCGAAGTCCGCCATCACGGTCCAGGGGCAGCCGGTCGCGAGCGGTGCCGCCGCCCCGCCCGTGTCGCTCCCGGTCGGCGACACCGAGGTCGCGGTCAAGGTGGTCGCCGAGGACGGCACGGCCGACGCCACGTACCGGATCAAGGTCACCCGCCCCGAGCCCCAGCTGCCGCAGGACGGCGCCACCGCGCCGCCCGCGCGGGCGGCGCTCTCGACCACGAGCGGGTGGCGGAACGGCCTCCACGACGGCACCTACGACGTGACCATGAACCTCTGGTACGGCGTCAACGCCAGGGTGTTCGTCCTGTACGAGAACGGCAAGGAGATCGCCAGGCGCGACCTCGCCCCGAGGACGCCGTCGGCCCAGAAGGCCACCGTCCCCGTCACCGGCCGCCCCAACGGCGCCTACGTCTACACCGGCGAGCTGCTGAACCAGGCGGGCCGGACCGCCACCACGTCCGTACGGGTCGTCGTGACCGACGCGAACCCCGGCGAACCCGTGCTCAGTTCGGACAACTGGGACGGCGACGGCGAGTACACCATCCGCATGAACATGTGGTGGGGCACCAACGCCACCTCCTACCGCCTCTACGAGGACGGGGTCCTCGTCGACAGCCGGCAGCTCGACGCCGCCACCCCGGCCGCGCAGAGCGCCGCCACCGTCCTGTCCGGACGGCCGGCGGGGACGCGCACGTACGTGGCCGAGCTGGCGAACGCGGCGGGGGTGACCAGGAGCGACCCGCTGACTCTGGTGACAGAATGACCGGTATGGAGGAGGGGTCCACGGCCCCGCCCACCCTGCACGACGTCGCCCGCGAGGCGGGCGTGTCCATCGCGACGGCGTCGCGCGCGCTCAACGGCAGCACGCGCAACGTCAGGTCCGAGAACGTCTCCAGGGTGCGCGCGGCGGCGGCCAAGCTCAACTACGAGCCGCACCTGTCGGCGCAGGCCATCGCGAAGGGTTCGACCAGGACCGTCGCGCTGGTGGTGCGCGACGTGGCCGACCCCTACTTCTCCTCCATCGCCGCCGGGGTCACCCAGGCGGCCGAGGCCGCTCAGCTCATCGTCACCATGGCGGTGGCCGACGGCTCGCCCGAGCGCGAGCTGGAGATCGTCAGGACGCTGCGGGGCCAGCGGCCGCGCGTGATCATCGTCGCGGGCAGCCGGGTCGCGGGCTCCGCGACCCGGGACGCGCTCATCGAGGAGCTGGAGGAGTACCGGACGGCGGGCGGGCGGGTCGTCATGATCAGCCAGCGGGACCTGCCGTTCGGCACCGTCACGATCGACAACCACGGCGGCGCCCGCGACCTCGCCCGGGCGCTGGTGGAGGCGGGATACCGGCGCTTCGCCGTCTTCCACGCCCCCGACGAGCTGCGCACGTCCCGCGACCGCCACGAGGGCTTCCGCGCGGGGCTGGGCCCCGGCGTGCCCGAGCCGCTGGCGATCGAGACGGCCTTCACGCACGCGGGCGGCTACGACGCGGCGCGCCGGCTGGTGGAGCGGGGGTTGGCGGACGTGGAGGCGGTGTTCGCGGTCAACGACGTGATGGCGATCGGCGCCATGACGGCCTTCCGCGACGCCGGGGTGGTCCCGGGCGCGGACATCGGGGTGGCGGGCTTCGACGACATCGCCTCGGCGCTGGACGTGGTGCCCGCCCTCACCTCCGTGGCGGTGCCGCTGCGGGAGGCGGGCCTGAGCGCGATGCGGCTCGCGCTGTCGGACGAGGAGAGCGCGGGCGATGTGCGGCTCCCGGCCCGGGTCGTCCTGCGCGAGAGCACACCTGGGGCTCCACGACTTTCCTGAGGGGAAAGTAGATGCTACTTTCCTCATAGGAAAGTAGTCGACCACGGGGGTGGCGTATGAATCCGCAGGATGCCCAGGCTTCGCTCAACCAGATCCGGGACTTCCAGGACAGGACTCGAGAGGAGATGGTCCGCAAGATCTTCCCCTGGTCTTTTGTGATCGTCTCGGCGCTCGGGCTCTTCGCCGTGTTCACGTCGATCGATCTCGGGCAGCCTTGGGACTCCCTCGCTCGCGGGCTGGGGCTCGCGGTGTTCATCGGCTCCGGACTCCTGCACTCGTTCCGGGTCACTGTCCAGCCGAGGCCCACGGCTCCGATGATCGGGGTCTTCATCGGCATGACGCCCATTCTCTTCGTGTTCTTCGTCATCGGCCGGATCGCCGGCTTCGCCTTGTTCGGTCTGCCGGCGCAGGGATTCCTGTCGCAGGCCATGGTCGGCGGTGCCCTGGCGGCCGTGGTGTACATCGCGGTCATGCCCGTGGTCCGAAGGATCATCACGTCGATTGCGCTGCAGGCTCATGGACCCGCAGTTCGATGAGTTCCTGCACGTGCCCGCGCGGCTGTCGGTGGTCGCGGTGCTGGCGCCGGCCGACTGGGTCGACTTCGGGTTCGTCAGGGACACGATCGGCACCAGCGACTCGGCGCTGTCCAAGCAGGTCTCCGCACTGGCCGGCGCCGGGTACGTGGAGGTCCACAAGGGGCAGGACAAGCGGGCGCGGCGCACGTACGTGCGGCTGACCCCCGCGGGGCGGCTGGCGTTCCAGCGGCACGCGGCGGCGCTGGAGCGGATCGTCGCGCTCTCCCGGATGCCCGCGCCGGACGGGCCGCCCCCGCCCGAGTGACCGGGCGAAAAGGACGTGCGGAACGGCCGGTCCCCGGGGCACGATCATGCCCATGGAGTATGAGGAGCTGATCCGCGACGCGCTGGCCACGCCGTTCGAGGGGTGGGACTGGGCGGTGTTCCGCGGCCGGATGACCACGGCCGGCGACCTGCCCTGGGACTACGAGCGGCTGGTGCGCGACCGGCTCCCGCGCACGCCGTCGCTGCTCGACCTCGGCACCGGAGGGGGCGAGCTGCTGGCGTCCCTGGCGCCGCTCCCGCCGCGCACCGCCGCCACCGAGGGCTACCCGCCGAACCTCCCGATCGCCCGCGACCGCCTGGAGCCGCTGGGTGTCGAGGTGACCGAGTCGACCGGGCACTTCCCCGACGGCTCGTTCGAGCTGATCGTCGACCGGCACGAGTCGTACGAACCGCACGAGATCCGCCGCCTCCTGGCCGGGGGCGGCACGTTCGTCACCCAGCAGGTGGCCGGGTGCGACCTGGAGGAGCTCAACGCGGCGCTGGGCGGCCCGCCGCACGAGGACCACGCCTGGGACCTCGCCGGCGCGGCCGCCGCGCTCGACGCCGCCGGACTCGAGGTCACCTGGAGCGCGGAAGCCGGCTACCCCGTCGTGTTCCACGACGTCGGAGCGCTCGTGCTCTACCTGCGGGTCGTCTCCTGGCAGGTCCCGGGCTTCGACGCCGGCGCGTACGAGGACCGCCTCCGCGCCCTGCACGCTGACATGCCACTCGAAGCGACCGCCCGCCGTTTCGCCCTGACGGCCCGGAACCGTTAACGGTCAAGCTGCGGCGGCGGCGAGGAGGGGGCGAAGGGCACCGCGAGCCGGAGCCCCACGCTGGGCGCGAAGCCCAGCAGCGAGCTCTGCGCCATCGGCGGCAGCTTCTTGAACCAGGCGGGCGACGGCACGCCCCACTGGCCCCGCGCCGGGTTGAACAGCCGCCCGACCGCACCGTTGAAGCCGCCCGCGATGCCGCTGAACAGCGCCACGTCCCCGAGCGTGGCACTCCACGACTTGCCCTCCACCCTGGCGTTCCAGAAGGCCGGCACGCCGCCCGCGAGGGCGCCCATGGCCACGTTGTTCACGAGCGGGCGGCTGGCGGCGAGCCCGGTGAAGTACTTCGTCTGGCCGAGGGGCCCGGTGAAGCCGGCGACGGTGGAGGCGTTGGCGGTCTGGGCGAGGGAGAGGATGGAGATGTCGAGGGGGTTCTGGCCGAAGACACCCCTGGCCACGCCGCCCGCCAGCAGGTTGCCGCCGAACGACCAGCCGTGGATCTGGCCGTACTTCCCCAGGGCGGCCAGGGCCGTCTGGCGGAAGCCGCCGCCGGCGTACATGCTGAGGCCGCGTACCAGGCCCGACCTGCCCATCATCGTCGTGAACCCGCGCATGGCCGCCGCCGCGGCGGCGCGCACCGCGGCGAAGCGGCTCAGAATGCCGGTGGCCGTCGCCGCCCCGCGGGCGGCGGTCGCGGCGCTGGACGCCCACACCGCGAACGTGCTCAGGCCCGCCGCCGCCAGCGACGCGACGACACCCGCGGACACCGACGCGATCAGCGAGGTGATCAGCTGGTTGAGCGCCTCCCTGGTCTTCCTGGACGCCTCCACGGCCTGGTCGAGCACGTCGGCGGCGTCGCCGAGCCGCTCGGCCGCCGTGGCCCGGAACTCGGGGGCCAGGTAGCCGCGCCACTTCTGCCGGAACACGTCCGCGTCGCCGCCGATCCACCCCTGGAGCGAGCCGGGGATGGGGGAGAGCGCCGGCTCCAGGCCCTCGATGCCGCTCTTGAGCCGGCGGCAGGCCGCGGCCATGGCCAGCAGGCGCTGCTCCTGCTCGTCGTCGCCGATCGAGGCGACGGTGTTCTTCAGCGTGTTGACGAGGTCGACGACGGGGGCGAAGGGCCCGGACATCAGCCGCCCCCCAGCCGCTCAGCGCTCTCCCGCAGCCCGGTGGCGGTGTCGTCGAGCTTGGCCACCAGGTCCTTGGCGAAGCCGAGCAACTCCTGGTGGTACTCCCGGTACGACTCCTCCAGCTCCTTGCCGCCGCGCTCCAGAAGGCCGAAGCAGCCGTCGGCCGGCGCGGCATTCCGCTCGAAGTCGGGCAGCAACGGCTTCAGCGCGTCCCGCGCGTCCTCGCACCGCTTTCCCGCGGCCAGGAGCGCGCCCGGATCGATCCGGATTCCACCGCTCATGAAATGGCACCTTTCCCACGGATTAGCCGCTGAGAAATCTGCCATTAATCCATTAGTCAGAGCAATGAAACTTCGCATGCTTCAACTTTTTCCGAAATGGCGGGCCTCCCCCGTACTCTCCCGTCGCAGAGACCCGGGAGGTACGGTGAACGACTTCGACCCCGAAGAGCTGGAACGGATCACCGCGCGGGCGGAGGACATGCTGGCCCGCGTCGAGGAGCTCAGGAGCGAGATCGACGTGGTCGTCGGCCACGGCGAGGCGGCGGACGGTCAGGTACGCGTGACCGCCGGCGCCTCGGGCCGGCTCATGGACGTCGTCCTCGCGCCCAGGGCCATGCGGCTGGACAGCCAGAAGCTGGCCGAGGCCGTGTTGCGGGCCGCGCAGGAGGCCCAGGACGACGTCGCCGCCAAGGTCGACGCCGTCATGGCGGAGACGCTGGGCGGCGCGCTGCCCGGCAGGGAGCTGCTCGACGAGCAGTTCGGCAGCGTGCTGGAGTCGTTCGAGTCGTCCATGGACGAGCAGTTGCGGGCCATCGACGATCGGACGCGTGACAGCCGGTGATCGGACACTTCCAGGTTATTTGAAGGAACCTCGCGATCCGCGGACGCCCCCCTAGGGTTTCCGCGGGCACGTACACGTACGGGATGTGAGTCGGTGGCCATTCGGTGGCGGAATGCGGCGGGACGGCGGGCGGCGGGAATCGTCGCGGGCGCCCTCGTCGCCGTGCTGGTCGGCGTCGGCCTGTTCCTGGGCCAGGGCGTCTCCAGCGCCCGCCCCAAGCTCTCCGACGTCGGGGCGTGGCTCGGCAGCGCGCTCAACGGTGAGGTGGTGCACGCCAACGGCCTGTCCGGGCAGCTGGACGGCCGCGTGGACCTGGCCTCCGCCGAGGGGGAGCCGCTCAAGGTGGTGCAGGACGGCAACAACGTGCTCGTCATGGACCCCACCGGCAAGGTCGGCCGCATCGACCCCACCCAGCTCGAGGTCGCCCAGACCAACACGCTCGGCGCGGGCGGCATGCAGATCGTGATGGGCGGCGGGAAGGCGTACGGGGTCGACCCGCGGGCCGGCACCGTGCAGCAGCTCGACCCGCTGACGGTGAGCACGATCGGCTCCCCGCTCACCCTCAAGGCGCCGCTCGGCCAGGCCGGCCTCGGCAAGGACGGCACGCTGTGGGTGCCGGTGCCCGAGGAGGGCACGCTGGTCCAGGTGAAGGACGGCCGGCAGGTCAAGGCCGTGACGGTCGGCGAGCCCGGCGACCCGCTCACCCTGACGCTCGCGAACGGCGCCCCGCTGGTCACGAACTCCGCCGCCGCCTCCGCCATGCTGATCGGCCCGGCGGGCACCCGGCTCCAGGTGTCCCTGCCCAGCACGGTCACGGGCGCGGGCGGCGGCGGGCTGCTGGTCCCGGCGGTGGCCGAGAGCCAGATCGTGCCGATCCTGGAGCCCAGGAAGGGCGCGCTCGTCCTGGTCGACACCGCCGGCGGCGGGCTGACCACGGTCTCGGTGAAGGGCGGCAAGCTGGGGGCGCCGCAGGCGCTCGGGCGGCGCGTCTACATCGCCGACGAGAGCAAGGGCCGGCTCATCGTGTACGACACGGTGGCCAAGGCGTTCGAGCCCGAGAAGGTCGTCACGGGCAAGGCGGGACCGCTGGAGGTGTTCGTCAAGGACGGGCTGCTCTGGGTGAACGACCAGTTCAGCGAGACCGCCCTGGTCATCGAGCAGGACGGCAGGGGACACCGGGTCGGCAAGTACGACGAGGCGCTCGGCCAGAAGGACACGCCGACGCCGCTGCCGATCCCGACCTACACACCCTCGGTGGTGCAGCCGACCCTGGTGCCCACCCGGTCGACCAGGCAGCCCACCGGGAAGCCGACGTCCGTTCCGACGAAGACGAAGACGGCCGTGCCGACCGTGACCGTGACGAAGACCCCCACCCCGACCCCCACTCCTACGGACACGCCGACTCCGACCCCGACGCCCACTCCGACGCCGACCCAGACCCCCGATCCGCCGGGATCCGTGACGGCCAAGTCCGGGCCCGGCTGGATGGAGGTCACCTTCACGCCGTCCCGCCAGGGCACGGTCAAGGCGTACACGCTCAAGGGCGCGTCCGACGTCACGCCGTCCCGCGTGCAGCCAGACGGGCCGTACCAGTTCCGGGTGAACGGCGGCCGGTGCGACCAGGAGTACACGTTCCGGGTGGTCGCCGAATGGTCCGGCGGCGAGGTGGAGTCCCAGCCGTCCGTGCCCGTGCGCCCGTGCGTCGCGCCGGGGCAGCCGTCCGGCTTCGCCGCCAAGGGCAAGAACCACGGCGCCGACCTGACCTGGTCCGCCCCCGAGAACGCGCGGGACGGCGGCGTCACGTACACGCTGGACGGGCCCGGCAACCACCCGGGATCGCCCGACGGCACCAGCGCGGAGGTCACCGGGCTCAAGAACGGCCAGTCCTACACCTGGACGCTGCGGGCCAAGAACGCGGCGGGCGAGAGCGAGGAGCGCGCGGAGGCCACGGCCGACCTGCGTCCGCCGTCCGCCCAGTTCAGGAACGCCAACAACAACAACAGGGACACCCTGATCCGCTCCGGGCCCAGCGCCGGCGCCGAGGCGGGGCGCATCCCCAAGGGCGAGTACATCACGATGACCGTGCTCTGCCAGCAGAAGGGCGCCGCCTACACCGACACGGACACGGGCATGAGCAGCGACGTCTGGAACAAGGTGGAGTCCGGCCGCGGCAACGGGTGGCTCAACGACGTGCTGATGGACACCCCGAAGGGGGGCTTCCCCGCGGCCCCGCTCTGGGAGTGCGAATGATCACCAGGGCGGGGTGGGGCCTGGCGGCGGCCTCGGTGCTGGTCTACGCCGTGGGGGCGCCGTTCGGGTACGCCCAGGCGGCTGTCCTCGCGGTGGCGGGGCTGGCCGCCGTGGGCGCGGGCGCGCTGTGGACCCTGCGCGGCGCCGGGCTGGACGTGCGCCGGGAGCTGACGCCGGTGAAGGTGGCCAGGGGCGACCCCGCGGTGGCCCTCCTGCACGTGCGCAACACCGGCCGCCGGCGCCACGCGGGGCTGGTGGCCCGCGACACCTGCCGGGGCACGTCCGTCACGGTCGAGGTGCCGGCGCTGGCGCGCGACACCGCGCGGACGGTGTCGTACCGGCTGCCCACCCGGCGGCGCGGGGAGACGCCCGTCGGGCCGCTGCTGCTCGACCGCACCGACCCGTTCGGGCTGGCGCGGCGCTCGATCGCGTACGGGCGCACCGACCTGCTCCTGGTCCGGCCGCGTACGGTGCCGCTCGCGCCCCCGCACGCCGGCCGCCGCAGGCACCTCGACGGGCTCGACTCGCGATCCGCGCCGAACGGGGCGATCAGCTTCAACGGGCTGCGCGACTACGTGATCGGGGACGACCTGCGGCACGTCCACTGGCGCTCCACGGCCCGCACCGGCGTCCTCATGGTCAAGGAGCTGACCGACGTCAACCTGCCGAGCACCGTCACGGTCCTGGACACCCGGCACTCGTCGTACGAAGGGGACGACGAGTTCGAGCTGGCCGTGGACGTGGCGGCGTCGGTGGCCTGCGCAGTGGCGCGCGACCGCTTTCCCGTGCGGCTGCTCACGGGGGCGGGGGAGCTGCTGCACTCCAGGGGCGGGCCGGGCGAGACCGAGGAGGTCCTGGACCGGCTCGCCGTGGTGGAGCGCTCCGAGCAGGCGGACGCGCCGCTCCACGCGCTGCGGCGGGCGGGCTCGGGCGGGGCGCTGGTGCTGGTCAGCGGCTCGTTCGACGGCCTCGCGGACGCGGCGGCCGTGCGGCGGCGCTTCGACGAGGTGCTGTTCGTGCGGGTGGGAGAGCCGGTGGAGGGCGGGCGGCCCGCGGCGGCCGGGGTGACGGTCATCGAGGTCAGCGACCTGGCGGAACTGGCGGCGGCATGGCCTCGCTAGCCGGTCCGCCGCCTCACGACGTCGCGGTGCCGCAGGGGCGCACCGCGACCCCAGCGGACCCCGCCCCGGAGCCGGCAGGCGCGTCGGGCGTCGGACCAGCGTCGGGCGTCGGACCAGCGTCGGGTGTCGGATCGGCGTCGGGCGTCGGGTCCGTGTCGGGTGGCGGGTCGGCGGGTGGCGAGCCGGTGGGGGCGCCGGGACCGGGGCCGGTGCGGGGGCTGGTGTCCGTGGGGGTCGTGGCGTTGCTGGCCGCGACGGCCGGGCTCGCGTTCGACGGGGTGTTCCCGTTCGCCGCCCTGCTCCCCGTGGTCGGCCTGGCGGCCGGGGTGCCGTGCGTGCTGTCGGTGGCGCTGTACGGCCGGTTGCCGCTCTGGGGAACGATCCCGGTCAGCGTGCTGGGCTGGCTGGTGGCGGTCTCGGCGACCCTGTTCAGGTCGCAGGCCTGGCTCGGGTTCCTGCCCGGCCCGGCCGCCGTGCGCGCGGCGCTGCTCGGCGTGCGCGACGCGGGCGGCCGGCTCCTGACCACGATCCTCCCGGCGGCGCCCGACAGCACGGCCGTCGTGCTGGTCAGCTTCCTGGTCTGGGCCGCCGCCCTGGCCGGGGCGGAGATCGCACTGCGGTCCAGGTCCGTCATGCTGCCCGCCCTGGCCGCGCTCCCGGTGCTCGCCGTCGCGGTCGTGCTGGGGGTCGCCGGGGCCGGGTCCGTGGTGCCGTACGCGGCGGTGTTCGCCGGGCTCACCCTGCTGCTCGGCCTGGTCAGGGCGGCCAGGTCGGCGGGGACGATCGCGGTGGGCGTGCCGCTGCTGGCCTGCCTGGTCCTGGCCGCCGTCGTCACCGCGCCCGCCCTGCCCATGGCCGAGCGCCCGTACGACGTGCGCCGGCTCGTCGAGCAGCCCCCGCCGCGGCCGATCAACGGCGTGAGCGCGCTCGACCAGGTCTCGGCGTGGCTGCAGAACCCGCAGCGCGAGCTGTTCACGGTCGGCACCGCCTCCGAGGCGAACCTGCGCCTGGCCGTCCTGGACACCTTCGACGGGGTCACGTGGACGTCGGGCGCGGGGTTCGTCCCCACCGGCGGGCGGGTGCCGGGGCAGGAGAGCGGCGGGGACCCGGTCACGCAGCGGTTCACCCTGCGGAAGCTCCCGGGTCCGTGGCTGCCCGCCGCCGACCGGCCGCTGCTGGTGAAGGGCGCGGGCATCGTGGTCGATCCCGCGACGGGCATGCTGGCCGGCACGCAGGCGCGCGAGGGCATGACGTACGAGGTGACCTCGGGGATCCGCCGCTACACGGCGGAGGACCTGCGCGCGGCCGTCCCCGCCGCCGACCCGGCCGCGCTGCGGCTGCCGGACGGGCCGGACGGCCGCACGCCGCCGCAGCGGGCCCGCCTCCTCGCCATCGCCCGCCGCGCCACGGCCGGGGCGCAGAGCCCGACGCAGCGGGCCGCCCGGCTGGCGGCCTACCTGCGCAAGCACGCGGTGAACGACGTCAACGCGCCGCCCGGGCACGGCTACCGCAGCATCGAGTTCTTCCTGACGGAGTCGCGCAGGGGGACGACGGAGCAGTTCGCCGCCTCGTTCGCGCTGCTGGCCCGCGCGATCGGGCTGCCGAGCCGGATCGTCGTGGGCTTCCGCCCGGGAACCGGCTCCGGCCCTGGCTCCGGCTCCGGCGGGGTGCGGCAGGTGCGGGGTGGGGACGTGCTGGCCTGGGCCGAGGTCGAGTTCGAGGGGATCGGGTGGGTGCCGTTCTACCCGACGCCGTCGCGTACGCGCTCGGGAGGGGGCGGTGACGTGGCCGAGGGCGCGCCGAAGCAGGCGCGGGAGATCGAGCAGGCGATCAACAGCGACTCCTCCGAGCCCAAGCCGACCCCCACGGCCGCCAACCGGGCCACCCCGACCCCGGTGCCGCGTCCCGGCGGCTCCGCGGGCCCGCTCGTCTGGGCGGCCGTGCCCGCCGCCGCGCTCCTGGTGTATCTCCTGGCCGTGCTCGTCGTGCCGCCGCTGAGGCGGATGCGCCGCCGCCGGGCCGCCGCACCCGCCGCCCGGGTGGTGGGGGCGTGGCGGCAGACGGTGGCCAGGCTGCGCGTGGCCGGGATCCCTGTGCGCTCGGACGCGCTGACGGCCGGCGAGGTGGCGTCTCTGGCCGAGTCCGTCCTGGGTCCTGCCGCGCGCGAGCCGCTCACGACGCTCGCCGACCTGGCCAACCTGGCGACGTTCGGGGGAGCGCCCGTGGACCAGGCGGACGCCGACCTCGCCTGGCGCCACTTCGGCGGCGTGGACGCGCTGGTGCGGCGGAAGGTCGGCCTCGCGAGCAGGCTCGCGCACCGCCTGTCGCCGCGATCCCTGGTGGGGTAGCCGGTCTCAGGAGGGTGGCGGGGTGGCCAGGGGGAGCACGATCGGGGGCTGGACCTGGTCGTCCTGGTTCGTCTCCGCGGCGCCGCGGATGCACAGGGCCGACGACCACGCCACGGACGAGGGCTGGCCGATGGCGACCACGGTGCCGACCTTGAAGCAGTAGCCCGTGACCGGGTCGAGGCCGCCCAGGGTGTAGGTGTTGCTGCCGCTCGCCGCCGGCACCAGCCGGTTGCCGGGGGCCTGCTGGATCACCACGGGATAGCCGCTCCTGCGCACCGCCTTCCAGGCGAGCGTCACGGTGGCGCCGTTGTCGGACACGACCTTGAGGCTTTTGGGACGGTACGCGGCCACCGCGGCGGGATCGACGGTCTGGCGGCGCGCGGGCGGCTCGGACGGCCTGCTCGTCTGCGGTTGCGGCTCGCTCGGTGGCGTCCGCCGGCCGGTCGGCTGGTCCTTTGGTTGCTGGTCGGCCTGGGGTGGGGTGCCGGGGGTCGTGGGGTCGAGGGCGGCGGCCGTCGCGCCGGCGGGTTGCGGCGCGCCGGGCCGGCCGTTCATGGCCAGTGCCACGCTGCCCGCGCCCACCAGCACGGCCAGCGCCGAGGCGGTGGTGACCAGCAGCGGGACCCGGCTGCGGCGGTCCGGAGCGGCGGCGGGGGCGTGGGGTGCGGAGACCTCGGGGGGAGGCTGGGAGAAGGGCTGGGGGCCGGCGGGCGGCCTGACCTGGGAACGGTCGGGATCCACCGTCCAGACCAGCTCACGGGGACCTGACCGCGCCGCCGCTCCCGAGTCCTCGAGCGATGGCGAGGGGGAGGGGAGACGCGCGGTGAGGGGCTGTCCCGCGGTCCCGAGGGGGAGGTGGGCGGTCGGTGGTTGGGCCGGGCCTGCGGCGGGCGGGTGGGTCGTCAGGAGCCGGGAGGCGACGGTGGCCAGGTCGGTGGCGGCCGGGCGGGCGGCCGGGGTCTTGGCCATCGCCTTCAGCAGGGTCTCGGCCAGGTCCGGCGGCACCCCCGGCGGGAGCGGCGGCGGCGCCTCCGTCAGCACCCCGAGCACGAACTTGGCCGTGCCCCCCGTCCCGTCCAGCGGGAACGCGGGCCGGCCCGCCAGCAGCTCGTACACCATCGACCCGAGCGCGTACACGTCGGAGGCGGGCACGGGCGGGTGGCCCTCCAGCTCCTCCGGCGCCGCGTGCGCCGGCGGGAGCGTGCCGTCGGGCAGCTCCACGATCGACATCAGCGCGGACATGCCGAACCCCGTGAGCGCCACCCCGCGACCGGCCACGATCACGTTCTCGGGCGTGACCCGGCCGTGCACGCCTCCGGCCGCGTGCGTGGCGGCGAGCGCGTCCGCCACCGCCCGCAGCAGCCCCAGCGCCTCGTCGAGCGGCATCGGCAGGCTCCGCCCCGGCCGCTCGGCGAGCGTGAGACCGCCGTGGGGCGGCGTCACCAGGTACGGCCGCCCGTCACCGGTGGCCCCCACCTCCAGCACCGGGATCACGCCCTCGTGGGCCGCCAGCGCCTCCGGGAAGCCGAAGCCGCGGACGATCCGCTTCAGCGCCCGACGGTCGGCCCGGTGGCACGCGAGCGTCTTGACCAGCGTCTCGGCCCCCGTGGCCGCGGATTGCGCGAGGTGCGCGGTCCACGGGCCGTCCTGGCCGGCCCGTTCCAGCAGCCGGTAGCCGCGGACCCGCTCGGTCGTCACCGTCATGCGATCACGGACGGGCCGCCCATGTCATCGGTCTCGAACGCCTCGTCCTCCACCAGCGGGAACCTGGCCCGGTCGCGGTCCCGCTCGGTCCCGTTCTGGCCGCCGCCCATCATCGGCGGCATCATGCCCATCCCCATGCCGGTGGGGCCCAGCCGGCCCGCGCCGCCCGCGGGCGATCCCGAGCCGCTGAGCTGCGTGGCCGGGACGCTGCCGGGCAAAGTGCTGGGGCCGCCGCTGGTGGGTGCGCCGGGCGGCAGGTTCGTCTGCGGCGGGGCCGTCTGGGGCGGTACGGCCGCCAGGTCCGTCCTGGGCGTCTGGGGGAGTTGGGGGGTGTTGAGCTCGGGGTTCTTCAGGTCCGGGGTCTGGGGGGTCTGGAGCGAGGGGTCCTTCAGCGAAGGGTTCTGCAGTGACGGGTCCTTGAGCGACGGATCCTTCAGGGACGGGTCCTGGAGGGAAGGGTCCTTCAGCGACGGGTCCTGGAGTGACGGGTTCTGGAGGCCGGGGGTGTCGAGGCCGGACGGGGTGCCCGGCAGGCCGAGACCGGGGGTCCCGTACGGGGAGCCCAGGCTGGAGCCCTTGTACGGGTCGCCGGTCAGGCCGCTCGGCATCCCGGGACCGAGCGGGAGGGACGGGTCGGTCATCCCCGCCTGCGGGGCCGAGGACCGCTGCTCCACGTAGCCCGCGATGGCCCCGTACACGTCCCCCATGAACCTGTTGAGCTGGCGCAGGTGATGGCGGGCGAGCGCGTGGCCGTTGGTGTCGCTGCCGAAGGCGTCGCCGATGTCGTCGTCGAGGCCGACGCTGCCCGTCCGCGGCACGTTGTTGTGGAACCAGGGGAGCACCTGGGCGCCGTACCACTCCAGGGGCGTGCCGACCGAATCGGCGGCGATGCTGATGCGCGCGAGGTCGCGTTGCAGCTCGCCGACGGTCTCGAAGATCTTCTGCAGGGACTCGCCGCCCAGCGTCTCCGCGATGCGCCCGGCCTGGTTGTGCAGGAGCTCCACGGACTCGGCGCACATCTCGGCGATCTCCTTGTACCGCTTGCCCGCGTCGGCGACGCGGCCCGGGTTGGTGCCCTGGATCAGGGCGGCGACGCCGTCGCTGCTGTCGGAGTCGCCGTTGCCGGTCGGCGCGATGTCGTCGATCTGCGGCGCCCGGGTGTCCTTGAGCGCGTCCGTCCAGTAGTCGGTCATTCGTCCCCCGTCAGGTACGCGTGCGCAGGCCGCCCGCGATGGACTGGTCGGCGCTCTTGGCGGTCTTGACGGTGTCGTCGAGCGCCTGCACCACGGCCGCGTACACCGAGTAGACCCGGTTGATGGCGGCGTCCAGCGTGCTCTGCGCCTTGTCGGTGGTCGCCTTCATGTCGGCGGCGGCCTGCCAGCTGCCGAGGTCGCGGTCCGACAGCCCGGCGAGGGTGAGCCGGACCTTGAGGCTCTGGCCGCCCACCTCGCCCTGCAGGCGCTTGAGGTCCTGGCGGAGCTGCTCCACGGGCGACGACGGGAGCGGCCTGCCGGTGGCCGGGTCCTCGTACTCGCCGACCTTGATGAACATCTCCTTCTTCGCCGTCCCCGGGTCGACCGGGTTGCGGGCGAGCAGGGCCTCGCGGTCGGCGTCCGTCGGCGTCCGGGGCGCCTCGGGGGGATAGTCGCCGTTGCGGTGGAAGTGGATGTGGTCGGCGTACGACTCCTCGATGTTGTCCGGATCGAAGTCGTACTCGGTGCCGCTGAAACCGCCTTCGTAGGTCTGGTTGATCTGCGGCCGCTGGTATACCGACAGGCCGAGGCCCGGCCTGGGGGTGCCGTGCGCGTCGCCTCCCTCGGCCTCAGGTGTCGACATGCTTCCTCTCCGCGGTCGAAGGACGTACCGGCACCTGCCTATCTCGCGCTCCACCCGGCGGCGCGTCATTTCAAGATATTTCTAAGAGACAAGCCCCAAATCGGAAATGTCGGCAGACTGCCTTACCGTGCCTTTCTCCTGGTACGGCGCCGCGGCCATCGGCCTGGTGCTGACGCTCACCCCCACCCCCGCACCCTCGCGCGCGGTCACGTGTGATCCCCAGCCCGGCGTGGCGGAGGTCACCGGGAAGCCGTGGCCGCAGGAGAGGCTGAGGTTCGAGCGGGTGTGGCGCTTCACCAAGGGCGAAGGGGTGACCGTCGCCGTCGTGGACAGCGGCGTGGACGCCACGCATCCCCAGCTCGCCGCCGCCGTCATCACCCAGGTCGATCTCACGGGCACGGACCTGCGCGACTGCGTCGGGCACGGCACGGCGGTGGCCGGGATCATCGCGGGCCGGGACCTCACCGCGCGCGGCGTGCCCGTCATGGGCGTCGCGCCGGCCGCCCGGATCCTGTCGATCAAGCAGACCGAGGGGAGCTCGGGCGACGTGTCCCGGCTGGCCCAGGGCATCAGGCGGGCCGCGGAGCTGGGCGCGGACGTGATCAACGTGTCCGTGCAGGCCCACGACCATCCCGCGCTGAAGGCCGCGGTGGCGTACGCGCAGGCCAAGGACGCGGTGATCGTGGCGGCCGCGGGCAACGTGCGGCAGGACGACGGCGTGGTCACGCCCGCGTACCCGGCCGAGTATCCCGGAGTGATCGCGGTCGGCTCGGCCTCGCCGGACGGCGGCAAGTCGGAGTTCTCCAACAGCGTGACCCGCATCTCTGTGACCGCCCCCGGGGCCGGGATCACGAGCGCGTGGACCGGCGGCGGCTACCGTACGGAACTGGACGGCACCAGCTTCGCCGCCCCCTTCGTGGCGGGCGTCGCCGCCCTGGTCAGGGCCCGGCACCCCGAACTCGACCACTGGCAGGTCAAGCGCCGGCTGGAGCGCACGGCGGACGGCGGCGGCGCGGCCGGCACCGGGGCCGGGCTGGTCAACCCGCTGCTCGCGGTCACCTCGGTGCAGCCCGACGCCGAGGAGCGCGCGCCCGTCGCGCCGCCGATCGTGCTGGCCAGGGCCCCGGTGCCGGACCCGCGCACGCGCGGCCTCGCGGTGGCGATCACGTCGGGGGCGGTGGGGGCCACCGCGCTGGTGGTGTTCCTGGCGTTGACGCTGCCCAGGGCCCGTCGCAGGGGCTGGCGGGCCGGAGGGCCCACGACATTTACAGGAAAGTTGAAATCGTAGCCCTGCCCGCTTTGACCCATTTACTTTGATCCACAGTACGGAAAACCCGGTCGAATTCGGGTTCACGAGATCCGAGAGGTGCACGTGGCAGAGCCGACACGTTATCAAGAGGGCAGCCAGCACAGCGCGGCAGAACGCGCGCTCATCGCACACCAGAACATCACGCAGATTCACAACAGGCTCACCCAGATTCCCGCGACGCTCGGCGCCGCCTGGCAAGGCGAGTCCGCGAACGTCTACCGCCAGGTCCTCGACGAATGGAACCCGCAGTTCAAGAAGGTCATCGACGCGCTGCACACGATCGCGGAGAACCTCAAGAGCTCGGGCATCACGTACACCGAGGCGAACACCCAGGCCAGCGAGGTCGCCACCAGGCTCAAGGCGGCGCTCGGCGGCGGCCAGCTCTGACGAACGGAGAATCACCATGACGGGTGGCGGAGACATCATCCTCGCCAATTTCGACGAGATGGACGAGATCGCGTCGGAACTGGGCCGGGCCTACGCCAATCTGGTCGGCGAACTGGCCGACCTCGAAGACGACCTCAAGGTCCTGGAGACCTGGGACGGCTCCGCCAAGGAGGTCTACCGGACGGCCAAGGAGCAGTGGAACAACGCGGTCGTGGCCATGGGTGACACCATGCAGCGCTTCGGCCCCGCCCTGCACGACGCCACGGAGATCATGCGCGACGCGGAGGCCATGAACATCCGCCGCTGGGGCACCTGAGGCCGGTGGATCAGCCTCTCATCGACCCGGCCACCGCGGGCGACACGGCGATGTGCAAGCCGGAGGCCCTCATCGACGTGGCGGGCAAGCTCGGCGACAGCCTGCTGCCCCGGTTGCGCGCGGCTGTGTACCAGGTGCCCGACCTGTCGCCGGCCGCCCCGGGGAGCTGGGACATCGCCCAGGGGTACGGCGAGACCGTGCGCAGGGCCCGGGTGGCGACGGGCGATTCGCTGCAGTTCGTCATGGAGCAGGTCCAGCGGATCGTCGACGACCTGGCCGCCACCGCGAACACCGTGCGGGACGCCGACCAGCGGGCCGCGGGCGCGGTGCCGCGTACGTGATGTGAGGGGACCCGTTGCCGCAACCACAACCGATCAAGCACGGCTGCCTGCAGGGCGGGAACGTCAACGCGTACGGCGGGCGCGAGGAGATCCGGCGGCTGGTGATGGGGACCGGGCCGGAGGAGTTCGCGCCGGTCGTGGACGCGTACAAGAAGACGTCCCAGCTGCTCACCGACACGATCGCGGCGCTGGGTGACAGCGCGGCGCGGCTGGTGGCCGACGGGAACTGGGGTGGGGAGTCCGCCAGGGCCATGCTCACGCGCATGAACCGGCTCCAGGCGTACCTGCAGTCGCTGCGCAACGGCGTGGACGGCGTCCCGCCCGGGCTGGAGACGGTGGGCGGCGAGCTGGCCTCGGCCAAGGAGCGCTTCGACAAGGCCACGGAACAGCAGGAGTACTGGGTGGAGGCGAGCGGCATGGGCGCCGGGTCGATGGAGCCGCTCAACGATCCGGACGCGGACGCGCGGGCCTTCATGCAGCAGCTCAACGGCGTCTACCAGCGGGCGTACACGGCCATGCCGGACGCCCTGGCGTGGGACCCGGAGCTGGCCTCGCCGGCCCCCTACCTGCCGCCGCCGGTCGGCCCCGCCTCGGTGCCGGCGCAGAGCGGCGACCTGCCGTTCGAGAGCACGGTGCCGGTGCGGTCCCACACCGATCTGGCCGGCACGCCCGGCCAGCCACTGACTCCCGCGGGCCCGCTACCCGGTCAAGCTGCGGTACCGGGTGCGCCCGCGGGGGCGTCACCGCCCACCTCCCTGGCGAACTGGCCGGGCGTGCCGCCCGCCGTGGGAGGCGGGCAACCCGCCCCGCCCGGGACAGTGCCGCCCGCCGGGCCGCTGCCACCGCCCGGCACGGTTCCCACCCCGGCCGGACGCGACCCCCGCACGACAGGGACCACCCCGGCCGGGACCACGAGGCCACCGAGCAGCCAGGGAAACCCGGGCCGCCCGGGGACGAATCGCCCGGTGGACCCGTACCAGGTCCGCCCTGCCGATCCGGGCACGAGCGCCGCTCAGGAGCCGGGGCCGTCCGGGCCGTCCGTGCGGCCGGGCAGCGTGCCGGTCGTGGACGGCTCATGGCCCCCGGCCAGGTCGCCCGTGGCAGGGGCCGAGCCCGGCGCGGCGGCCTCCGGCGGCATGCCGTACCTGCCCATGGGCGGGCCCGCGGACGGCGGGCAGAACGCCCGCAGGTCGACAGCGGCGAAGGACGCCGACGAGGACTTCTTCCGCCCCGAGGTCGTGCACGGCCCGCCGGTGGTGGGGTGAGGCCATGTCCGGCGACTTCGTGGCGACGCAGGTCGACTCCATCCGCGAGATGGGCCGCAACATGGCCGCCGCCCCCATGCGGGACCTGGAACGGATGTCCTCGGCCATCGGGCACGTCGATCTCCCCTCCGGCGCCTACGGCGCGTTCGGCCTGCTCGGCGGCTCGCTGGGGCAGGCGTTCGACGACGTCAAGCGGGCCGCGCTGACGTATCTGACGGCCAAGCGGGCCGAGGTGTCCGGCATCCATGACAAGGCATACGGCACGGCCAACACCTACGTGGACGGCGACGGCACCGCCGGCCGGACGGCCGCCGACATCACCAGGACGTGAACATGATCGAACAACCGTGGTCCGTCATCGAGGGCTCGGCGATGGCCGTGACCGGCTCCCTGCTCCTCGGCTGGAACCGCGCCCGTTACGCCACCCTGGTCCTGCCCCTCATGTACGGCGACACCGCCCAGCAGCGGGCGGCGGCCGAGGTGTGGGAGGAGCTGGCCGGAGCCCTGCGGGCGCACCCGAACCTCGTGGACGGCTCCGTCAGGAACGTCGAGTGGACCGCCCCCAGCGCCGAGCTCTACAAGGGCACCGTGCAGCACTACTCCGACGACGCCGCCGACAAGTCCGCCTCGCCCAAGGCCTCGGCCGACACCCTGCGCCTCACGGCCGGCGTGTACGACGTCCTCGGCAAGGCCGTCTTCCTCACCGGCGCGAGCATCCTCACCGCCGGGGTGATGCACAAGGTCGCCCAGATGAACGCGTTCACGAGGGTCGCCTCGGAGGTGGCCGCCACCGGCTTCGGCCGCCGGGCGGACCACCAGGCCGGCGCGATCGCCGCCAGGGCGCGGGCGTTCGCGGAGGGCGGCAAGGGCGTGCTGGGCAAGGTGGCGCAGAAGCTGGTGCAGATGTCGCCCGCCAAGCAGGCGCTCGTGGGCGGCGCCGCGGCCGTCACGGCCGGGATGATCGGACAGTCGGCGGTCGCCGACCAGTTCAACGGTACGAAACTCGAGGCTCCGACTCCGGGGGTGAAGGCATGACGGCGTTCGACGAGAGTGCCATGGACCGGCTGATCGCCGAGGCCCAGCGGCCCGCGGGCGGGCTGGACGACCTCTACGATCAGGTTCTCGCCGTCAAGGGGTCCGCGCAGGACCCGGACAAGCTGGTTCGGGTCGAGTGCTCGGCGCAGGGCGTCACCGGGCTGGACATCGACCCGAGAGCCATGCGCTGGGGCTCGCAGCGCCTCGCCGAGACGATCCTGGTGCTGATCGCCGACGCCCTGTCCGACATGCAGGCCAAATCGACCGAGCTCCTCGGGGACGTCCTGGGAGAGGGCCCGCTGGACCTGGCCGCCGAGAACAACCCTGCCGACCTGCGCATGCGGGAGGCACGGGAGGCGTACGAGCAGGCCATGGACCAGGCGGTGGCCGAGCTGGGCCGCATCGAGCGCGACCTGGACCGTTAGAGGCCAGGGTCGAGGTAGGCGGTCTGCACGAGCTTCTCGCCCGACCGCCGGTCCACGTAGAGCCCGCGTCCCGGCGGGAGCTGGCGCGGGCGCACGTTCCCGAACAGCTGGCCCTCGTCCCGGGGGCCCGACAGCATCACGGCGGGCGAGTTCATCTCCTTCAGGCGCCGCACGATCGGGTCCAGCATGCTCCGCCCGGCCCCGCCCATGGCGCGCGCCAGGACCAGGTGCAGCCCGATGTCCCTGGCCTGCGGCAGCAGCTCGCCGAGCACGGACAGCGGGTTGGCCGAGGTCGCCACGAGGTCGTAGTCGTCCACGATGACGTACAGGTCCTGGCCGGTCCACCAGCTCCGCGTCCGCAGCTGCTCCGAGGTGAGGTCCGGCGGCGGCAGCCGCGTCTGCATCACCTCCTGGACGCCCTTGAGCAGCTCCGCCGCGGCGGCGCTGGAGGCCGCGTACCCGATCCGGTGCTCGGTGTCGGTCGCGTCCAGCAGCGAGCGCCGGTAGTCGATGACGATGAACCGCGCCTCCAGCGGCGTCTTCCCGGCCGCGATACCCCGGGCGAGCACCCGCAGCAGGTTGGTCTTGCCGCTCTCCGTGTCGCCGAACACCACGAAGTGCGGGTCGGCGTCGAAGTCCAGCAGGACGGGCGCCAGCGCGGCCTCGTCGATCCCGATCGGGACGCGCGTGCCGCCCTGCGGGGGAGCGGGCAGGGTGTGCGCGGGCAGCAGGGCGGGCAGCAGCCGTACGGGCGGCGCCGGGTGCCCGCGCCAGGCCGCCGCCGCGGCCTCGACCAGGGCGGCGACCCCGTCGGCGAGGTCGTCCACGGTGGAGCGGCCGTCGATGCGCGGCAGCGCGGCCAGGAAGTGCAGGGCCTCGCGGGTGAGCCCGCGCCCGGGGGCCCGCTCGGGCACGTTCGAGGCCGCCTTGCGGTCGATCTCGGAGTCGAAGGAATCGCCGAGCCGCAGCTCCAGCCGGGTGCCGAGCAGGTCGCGCACCCCGGCCCTGAACTCCATCCACCGGTTCGCGGTGCCGATCACGTGGATGCCGAAACCCAGGCCCCGGGTCACCAGGTCGCCGAGGTCGGGTTCGAGCAGCTCGTACTCCTGGCGCAGGATCGCCCAGCCGTCCACCACGATGAACACGTCGCCCCAGCCGTCACCTTCGAAGGCGCCCGAGGCGACCATCCTCCGGTAGGTGGCCATGGAGTCGATCCCGCGCTCGACGAACAGCCGTTCACGCCGGTCGAGCAGCGTCTTGACCTCGGCGACCGTCCTGCGTACCGCGTCGGCGTCCAGCCGGTTGGCCACCCCGCCGACGTGCGGCAGCCCGGTCAGCGAGGACAGCGTGCCCCCGCCGAAGTCCAGGCAGTAGAACTGCACCTCCTTGGGGGTGTGCGTGAGCGCGAGCGAGGCGATCAGCGTGCGCAGCAGCGTGCTCTTGCCGGTCTGCGGCGCGCCGACGATCGCGACGTTGCCCGCCGCCCCCGACAGGTCCAGCCAGTACGGGTCCCGCCGCTGGTCGAACGGGCTGTCCACGATCCCCGCCACGGCGTGCAGCCGCCCCGGCCGGTCCTGGGCGGTGCCCGCGGCCGTCAGCCCGTGCTCCGGCGAGACCTCGACGGGCGGCAGCAGCTGGTCGAGCGAGGCGGCCTCCTTGAGCGGCGGCAGCCAGATCCGGTGCGCCGCGGGCCCCTGCCCGGCCAGCCGGCCCACCACGATCTCCAGCAGGCTGTCCTTCTTGCCCTGCTTTCCGGGCTCCGCCACCACCGGCGGGGCCTGCTCGACGGGCGGCATCGGCACCCGCTCCGGCCCGTACCAGACGATCTTCCCGCGGTGCCCGGCGCGCGCCGTCACCGCCGGCCCCTGCGCCGAGGCGAGCTGGTACGGCCCCGACACGTATGCCGCCTTGAACCGCGTCATGCCCGTGGTCTCGAACATCAGGTAGGCGTTGCCCGGCTCGGGCGGCAGCGAGTACGCGTCCGCCACCCCCAGCACGGCCCGGCTCTCGGCCGCCGAGAACGTCCGCAGGCCGATCCGGTACGACAGGTGCGTGTCGAGCCCGCGCAGCCGCCCCGACTCCAGCCGCTGCGAGGCCAGCAGCAGGTGCACGCCCAGCGACCGGCCGAGCCGCCCGATCATCACGAACAGCTCGATGAACTCCGGCTTGGCCGACAGCAGCTCGCTGAACTCGTCCAGCACGATGAACAGCGTCGGCAGCGGCCGCAGGTTCGCCCCCTGCTCGCGGGCCTGCTCGTAGTCCCGCAGCGAGGCGTGGTTGCCGGCCGCCCGCAGCAGCTCCTGGCGGCGTACCAGCTCGCCGTGGAGCGCGTCGTGCATGCGGTCCACCAGCGGCAGCTCGTCCTCCAGGTTCGTGATGACCGCCGAGACGTGCGGCAGCGTGTCCAGCCCGAGGAAGGTGGCGCCGCCCTTGAAGTCGACGAGCACGAAGTTCAGGGTCTCGGAGGAGTGCGTGATCGCCAGCGAGAGCACGAGCGTGCGCAGCAGCTCCGACTTCCCGGAGCCGGTCGCGCCGACCACGAGCCCGTGCGGTCCCATGCCGCCCTGGGCGGCCTCCTTGATGTCCAGCTCGACGGGCCGCCCGTCGGCGCCCAGGCCGATCGGGACGCGCAGCCGGTTCCTGACCGGGCGGGGCTGCCACGTCTGGGCGGGCGCGAGCCGCCGCGCGTCGCCGATCCGCAGCAGCTCGGTGAGCGTCGTGTTCGTGGCGAAGACGTCCCGTACCTCCTCCGCGCCCGCCCCCGAGCCGGTCCGCATCGGCGCGAGCTGCCTGACCAGGGCGGCGAACGCGGGCGGGTCGAGCCGGTCCGGCCGCCCCAGCCCCGACCTGACCTCCTTGCCGAGCTCGTCCTCGGCGACCCGGACCACCTCGTCCGCGCCGACCTCCAGCCGCAGCGTGAGCTGCGCGGGCACCTGCGCGGTGCTGCCGCCGACGTCGATCACGGTCACGCCCTCGATGACGTCCAGGCCGAGCTGGCTGCCCGCGGGCACGGTGCCGCCGTCCATGACGACCACGTGGTACGGCAGCGCGTCCGGCGAGAGCCCCTTGCTGAAGCGCGGCCGGTCCTTCAGCTCGAACCCCAGCAGGTCGTCCAGCTCGCCCAGATCCCCCGAGACCAGCCGCACGGGGCCGGCGCCGTCCTCCTCGGTGGGGTGCAGGGCGTGCGGCAGCCACTTGACCGGCTCCCACTCGCGGGCCCTCTCGGCGCCCGCGCAGACCGAGATCCGCAGGTCCTCCGGCGAGTGCAGCGCCGCCGCCTGGGCCAGCAGGGCCCGTACGAGCCCGCGCGCCGCCGCCGGATCGCCCGTGATCACGATCCTGGCGAACGAGTGCAGCGCCAGCGCCACCGGCAGCCCGGGAACGGTGGCGTGCGTGCGCACGAACCGCCGCAGCGCTCCCGCCGTCACCGGGTCGAGGTCCTCGATCGGCTTGGTCTCCGGCGGGATCAGCGGCAGCGCCAGCCGCTGCGCCGAGGTGGCGATCCTGATCTGGGCGAAGTCGTCGTCGCGGGGCCGCCGCTCCCACAGCCGGGTGGTCATCACCAGCGACCACAGGGCGGCCGGGTCCGGATGGCTCCAGGTCATGACCTTGTGCTGCTGCGCGGCGGCGGCCCGGACCCGCTTCCTGACCTGCTCCAGGTAGCGGTAGTAGTCGCGGCGCTGGCCGTTGAGCTGGCTCTTGCGCTCGCCCGCGCCGCGCATCATCTGGCCCACGGTCATGCCGATCATCGAGACCGCGAACAGGCCGCTGGAGACCAGCATGATCGGGTTGTTCGTGGACCCGCCGGTGAACATCAGCGCCATCGCGCCCGCGCCCGCCAGCATCGGCAGGTACGTCAGGAGCTGGGTCAGCCCGCCGCCCGTCACCGTCTCGGGGATCTCGGGCGGGGACTCCAGCAGGACCTCGCCGCCGGGAGGTTCGGGTGGCCGGCGCCGCTCGGGCCTGCGGACCACGATCAGGCTGCCGCTCACGACGCCATACAAGTCGCTGACGTAGCGAAACAGGCGATATTTCAAATTTCCTGTACGTATTAAGCCCGTCGCGTTCGGTGTCCGATCCATACACTCGTCCGGGTGAGCGCCACCGGAACCGACCTGTGCCGGGTCACCGTCGTGACCCCGCGTGGGTTCCTGGACCTGGGCCTGCCGCCGGACATCCCGCTCGGCAACCTGCTGCCTACCCTGCTGCGCGTCGCCGGCGAAGGGCTCGCGGAGGCGGGCCTGGCCCACGGCGGCTGGGTGCTCCAGCGCCTGGGCGGCCCGCCGTTCGACGTGAACGCGACCCTGTCGGAGCTGGCCGTGCACGACGGCGAGATGCTGCACCTGCGGCCGCGCGGCCACGAGCTGCCTGAGGTCGTCTTCGACGACGTCGCCGACGCGGTGGCGACCGGCGTGCTGGAGCGCACCGGCCGCTGGCAGCCCGCCACGACCAGGGCCTACGGGTTGCGCGCCGCCGCCACCCTGCTCGGCGCGGGCGCCGCCGCGCTGCCGGCGACCGGCCCGCCCTGGCTGCCCACGGCCCTCGTCGCGGGCGCCGTCGCGCTGGTCCTGCTGCTGGTGGCCGTGGCGCTGTCGCGGGCCCTCGGCGACGCGCGGGCGGGCGCGGTGATCGGGTACGCGGCCCTGCCGTACGGGTTCGTCGCGGGCCTGACCGGACCGGCCTCGGCGGCCGTCGTCCAGCCGGACACCCTGCTGTCGGCCTGCGGCGTGGTGCTGATGCTGGCCACGGCGACCGGGTTCGCGGTCGCCCAGGGGCTGCCCACGTTCCTCGGCGTGGCCGCCGCCGCGCTGTCCGGGCTGCTGGCGTCCGGGCTGGTCATGGCCTTCGACCTGCCCGCGGCCGGGGTGGTGGCGGTGCTCGCGGCCCTCGCGGTGGGGCTGACCACGGCGATCCCCTCGCTGTCGTTCCGGCTGGCGGGCATGCCGCTGCCCGCGCTGCCGACGACGGCGGAGGAGCTGCGCCGCGAGAGCGGCGACCTGGACGGCGAGCTGGTGATCGACAAGACCGTGGTGGCCGACCGCTTCTGCACGGGGCTGGTCGCCGGCGTGGCGGTGATCGTGCTCGCCGCCCAGGTGCTGCTGACGGTGGCGGGCACCTGGGCCGCGTTCGCGATGAGCGCCGTGCTGTCGCTGTCGCTGCTCATGCGGGCCCGCGTGTTCGAGGGCCGCGGCCAGCGGGCCTGGCTGCTGACCGCGGCCCTGCTGGGGGTGGCCCTGCCCGCCGCGGCCGCGGTGGTCACGGCGGCCGACGGGGTGGTGCTCTACGGGATCGTCCCCGGGCTGGTCGTGCTGGCCCTGGCCGTGGCGGGGACGGCGCTGTGGCTGACGTCCGCGCGGCCGTCCCCCTTCTGGGGCCGGGTGGGCGACATCTTCGACATCCTGCTGATGATCGCCCTGATCCCGCTGGCGCTGGCCGTGATGGACCTGTACGAGACCATCCGCGGGCTGGTGAGCTAGCTACGGCTCTTGACCACGTCCTCGAGGCTCATGTCGCCGCCCGGCGCCTTGACCGTCCACTGGAAGGACCCCGTGCCGGGCGGGAGCGGCTGCCCCTGCGGAGGAGCGGCGAACGTCCCCGCCTTCGCGGGGTCGACGGCCCCCGTGCCGAAGTCGATCGCCGCGGCGCCGGTCGGGCGCATGAAGGCCAGCTGCACGGCCGCCGTCCCGCCGACGCCCGCCGCGACGCCGCCCAGCACGTCCTTGAGCCCGAGCGAGCCGAGGAACCGCTTCAGCGCGCCGGTCGAGGCGGCCAGCGACGCGCTCGCCTGGACCCCCGTCCTGCGCATGGCGATCCTGGCGGCCAGCCTGGTCTGCGGCGCCAGCGCGAGGACCTGCAGCGCGGCCAGCCGCAGGTACGTCTCCTGCGCGATCTTGGCCGCAGCCCCCCAATAGACCATGAACCCGTCACCGATGCTGTCCACGTGCCCGGCCACCCACTGCACGTTGGTGCGGAAGGCGTCGAGCTCGGCCCGCAGCCGGTTGGCCGCGCTCGCGAACTCCTTCTGGTCCCCGGCGACCCAGTTCTGCCCCGAGTTGTTGATCACCATGGTCATCGAGTTGTTCGCGCCCTTGTCGAGCCGGCCGCCCGCGCCCGCCTGGAGGTTGGCGGCCGCCTCCCAGATGCCGGGCACGTTCGCGACCGCGGGAACGGTGGCCAGCATGCCGACGACGACCGACGGCTCCATCCTGGCCGCCTTGCGCAGGATGCCCTGCACGGCCTCGGGGTCGGCCGGGTTCTTCGACAGGCGCAGGGGAGAGCCGTCCCGGGCGCGCCCGGCCACCCTGGGCCTCACGGCTTCTTCACCCGCTGGACGATCAGGTCCTCGGCGGCGCGCCAGTTGCGCTCGGCGAAGGCCAGGTCCTCGCCCTCCCACTTCCGCATCACCGCGAGCGCGGTCTCGGTGTCGCGGACGAACGAGTCGATCAGCGACCGGTACAGTGCCCCGACCGTCCACTCGCCCAGCGGCCCCCAGCCGGGGAAGCCGACCGCCCGGTTCTGCTCGAAGATCTGGCGCACCTCGTCGAAAACCGGCAGGAGGTCGTCCCTGATGCCCCGCCGGACCTCGCCGATCGCGTCGGGGGTGATATAACGCGTATCCGGATTCACGATCATCAGCCTGTAACGTGCCGGGCGCGCGGGACAGGTACGTCATTCACTGGTCATTGATCATTCTCAATTACGAAACCAGACGGCTTCTCCCTATTTATCCCGATAAATTGGGTTAAGTAGGGGAGTCATGTGATCCAAGGGGCGGGAGTTGCACAGCCAGCGCGACCTTTATCAGGCGTACCGCCTCACCGTTCAGCGCATCGGCCTGGCGCTCCTGCGGGCCCAGCCGAACCAGCCCGAATGGCCGCTCCGCCGCCAGAACATCGGCTTCCTCGCCGGCATCATGGTCGCGGTCCTGCTCTGCGTCGGCTTCGCGGTCTTCGGCCTGCTGCGCCCGGGCGGCACGAAGGCGCTGGAGGAGCCCGGCACGCTGATCATCGAGCGCGAGACCGGCGCCAGGTTCGTCTACAGCCAGGAGCAGCGCCGGCTCATCCCCGTCGCCAACTACGCCTCCGCCCGCCTCGTGCTCGCCTCCCAGGACGTCAAGGAGCGCGTCGTCGCGCGGGAGGCGCTGGCCAAGTACGAGCGCGGCGCACTCATCGGCATCCCCGAGGCCCCCGACTCGCTGCCCGGCCCCGCGAACCTGGCCCGCGGCCCCTGGGCGGCCTGCGTCCAGGAGCGCGCCGAACCGACCGGGCGCAAGCCGTACGTGACGCTGGTCGCCGGGCGCGACCTCGGCGGCACGCCGCTCGCGGAGGGGAACGCGCTGCTCGTCGACGTGGGCGGCCAGCGGTGGGCGATCTGGCGGGGTGCCCGCATGCGCGTCTCCACCGGCATCGCCCGCGGGCTCACCTCGGCCGTCCCCGCCGCCGTGCCCGTGGCCTGGCTGAACGCGCTGCCCGAAGGGCCCGACCTGGCCGCGCCGGACGTCCGCGGGCGCGGCCGGCCGGTGGCGGGGCCCGGGGGCAGGACGGCGGCCGTCGGGCAGGTCTTCCGCGCGGGCGGCGTGGCCGGCGGCGAGGACCGCTGGTACGTGCTGCTGGACGACGGACTGGCCCCCATCACGCAGACCCAGGCCACGCTGCTGCTGAGCGACCCCGACAGCAGGGCGGCCTACGGCGGCGGCGCGGTCAGGGAGATCGCCGTCGACGCGGCCTCCGCCAACGCCGCCCCCCACTCGCGGACCGCCGTCCCCGCCGACGGCCTGCCCGCGGTCATGCCGCGCATGACCGCCTACGACCCGGCCAGTGCCATCTGCGTCGTCTACGCCGACACGGGCACCGGATCCACCCGCGTCCGGCTCACCACCGGCGCCAAGCTGCCCGAGCCGCGCGGCGACGCCACCGACCTGGTACGCCTGCCGCCCGGCAGGGCGGTGCTGGCCGGCGTCCTGCCCGGCGACGGGCAGCTGAACGCGGTCCAGTCCTACTACCTGGTCACCGCCGAGGGGCGCCGCTACGCCGTGCCCGGCACCGACGTGCTGGCCAAGCTCGGCTACGCCCCCGGCCAGGCCACCCCGGTGCCCGCCAACGTGCTCCAGCTCATTCCCGAAGGGCCGGTGCTCGACCCGGCCAGGGCCGCCAAGCCCGTGCTCGAAGGGAGGGGGCAGCAGGCCGCGGGTCAGTAGCCGCGGTAGCCGCCGCCGGTCTTCATCCCGACCACGCCGGGCACGTTCGAGACCGAGCCGTAGCGCTCGATGGCGTACCGGACGCCCGCGATGATGTTGTCCACCGGGTTCCAGACGTTGTCGTGCCCCGGCAGCTTCCACCGCTGGAAGGTGGGGTCGATGGTCTGCATCAGCCCCTTGGACGGCGTGCCTCTGGCCGCGTTGGAGTCCCAGGTGTTGATGCTGTTCGGATTGCCGCCGGACTCGTGCCGGATGATCGTGTAGATGTCGTTGACGTTCATCTTCTCGACCGGGTAGCCGTTGGCCTTGAGGATCTCGATGGCCTGGCTGATCCAGCCGGCGATCTCCGCTGGAGGGGCGGGTCCGCCGCCGGGCGGGGGCGGGCCGCTGGGGCCGTACCCGCTGAACCCGGCGCCCGAGGAGCCCGTGGTCGCGGCCAGCGCGGTCGTGCCCGGGCCCTGCTGCGCGGGTGACCAGCCGAGCGGCTTGCCCGCGCGGGGGGCGAAGGGTTGCGCGTCCGGCTCGCCCAGCTCGGCGGCGACGTCCGGGATCGTGCCGAGCGCCTTCTGGATCTTTCCCGCCGTGTCGGACAGGACCGTGCCGGTGTCGGCGACGAGCTGCTGCAGCGTGCCGCGGGCCTGGTCGAGCGCGGGTTTCAGGCTCTGGGTGACCTGCTCCTCGGTGGGCCGCGGCTCGCGGCCCCGCACCTCCTGCGCGGCGGCGGCGTAGGCGTGGCAGGTCTCCAGCGCCCGCGACTCTGCCGAGCGCAGGGTGCTCGCGGCGGCGTCGAGGTGGCCCGCGCACTCCTGCAGCGCCTGCCGCAGCCCGTCGCCGCAGCGCACCACCTGGCCCATGTAGCCGGTGAACGCCTCCGCGCTGCCGCCCTGCCACGCGCCGCCCACGCCGGCGGTCGCGGTGCGGATCGCCTCGGTGTGCCGCTGGCCGGTGCCGGCGGAGGTGCGCCAGGCGTTCGCCGACGCGGCGATCCCGCCCGGGTCGCCGATCACCTTGGCGGCCAGCTCGGCCAGCTCCGCGCCACCCGGCGCGGCTCTGACCTCGTCGAGCGGGCTCATGCTCGAACCGCGCCGCCATCGGCCTCGATGACCGTGCTCCGGACGGCGTCGAGCGTGCGCTCGACCGCCTCCAGCCGGCCGCCCAGGGTCCTCGCCGCCAGCTCGGAGACCCGTGCCAGGTCGGCCGCCGCCGTGGCCATGGCCGCGGATCCGGACACGTTCCCGAACGCCGCCGCGCCCGGCGCCTGGCCCTTGATCCCCGAGAACGCGCCGGACGCCGCACCGGCCGCCTCGGCGCACGTGGCCAGCGCGTCGCGCTGGAACTTGAGCATTCCGCTCCTTCCCGTCAACGCCGGAACAGCTCCAGCAGTTCGTCCGCCCGATGGGTGCGGGCGATCCACACCTCGCGCCCGCGGCGCTCGCGCGTGATCAGCCGCCCGGCCCGCAGCCGGTCGCAGTGGTACGTGAGGCCGCTGGGCGCGATCTTCATGTCCGTGGCCAGCATCGACATGGTCATGGGCTGGTCGAGCGCGCACAGCAGGTCCGCGCGGACCGGCCCCACGAGCGCCGACAGCTCGTCCACCGCCGGCGCGAGGGGCTTGCGCCACAACGAGTCCGCCCCGCGCACGGGGTAGGCGATCCACACGGCCTCCGGGCTGTCCATGCTGAGGATCAGGGCATCCTTGCCGGCCAGCATCGGCACCAGGACGATCTTGCGGTCGCCCAGCTCGAACGTGCCGGGTTCGAGGTCCGGGACGAGCAGGCCGTGCTCGCCGTACACGAGGCGGTCGCTGAGCGCGCCGAGCAGCAGCTCGGGACCGCCGCGCACGGTGGCGACGCCCACCCGTTCGATCTCCCTGTCCAGCAGCGGGCGGCCGCGCTTCCACAGGGGCTCGGTGGTGTTCCAGACGTCGGCTAACGCGCCGGCGTAGCCGAGCAGCCAGCGGGCCGGCCGCTCGGCCGCCGCCCGCCAGTGCGGGGGCAGCGGCCCCGGGCCGAACGCCTGCTCGAGGTCCCTGATCAGGTGGTCAGGGGGCGTGTCGTGCAGGGCGCTGATCTGGGCCTGCATGGAGACGTCCTGGCCGATGGGCGTGTGCGGCACCAGGATGTCCGGCGCGACGGAGTGGCCGGGTGCGGCCAGCGGGCGTACGGCCTCGTGGCCCAGCGGGCCGACGCGCGAGCTGATCGCCCGCCGCCAGAGCTCGGGCAGGCCGCGGCGGCGGCCGGCGAGGGCGTCGGCGATCATTGCGAGGACGGTCAGGTTGGGCGAGACGGAGATATAGAGCTGAGGAGTGGAGCTCACGCGCAGCTCGCTCCACACCTTGGTGCGTGTTACTTGGGCCCCCACAGGTAGGACTGTAGACAGGGAAGACATCTCCGGAGGAATGCTTCGAGAATGCTCGAAACGTCCGTAAGCGGGATGATCAACTTCTACGTGATGCGAACGCTCCGGCTTTCCGGGACGCGCGTCCGCCGCTCTGGGGTCACGTTCATGATGTGTCCTCTTTGTGGTGCTGTGCTGTGATTTATCGAGAACTTACGCCCCTCCACTAACTTCTCGCTTAAAAGGCTCTAACAGACACTTGTCCATCACTGGCCACTGGTGCGCCCTGAGGGTCGGCAATCTTGCGTCCCGGGTCAAGAGATCGCCTCCTGTGAGTGGGTTTTTCCAACCTCCCTCGTCCCCGGCCCAGTGGCCGGGTCACCCCTCGGGGTGCAAGGCTTCCCGCATCCGCCCCGGTCCTCCTGCGAACGGGTGGCCGGGGTGGAATCCCCGCAGGGCACTGGAAGGAGTGCGTATGAGTCAAGTCGCCGGCCGCGTCGAGGCCAAGCGGATCAACGACCACGTGGAGCTCATTCACGTCGACAACCCGGACGCGGTGCTGGAAGTACCGCGCCGCGACTGGGAGTCGTTCACCACGGCGGTCAAGGCGGGCTCGTTCGACCTCGAGACGCTCAACCGGTTGGCCCAGGAGAACGTGGCCTGACGCCACGCCGCACGAAGAGGCGCCCGCTCTCAGCGCAGTGGAGCGGGCGCCTCCGTGGTGCCGCGTCCTGCCATGGGGCGGACGTCAGCCGCGGCCGGTCCAGTACGCCTTGGCGCGGTCCCAGGCCGCCGTCCCGACCGCGCGGCCGAGCGCGCGGCCCTGCAGGTCACCCAGGCGGAAGTGGATACCGCCGTACCGGCGCGACATCCCGGCCTCGTCGGCCGCGTCGGTGAACGTGTTCCAGCGCAACGTCACGTCCTGCGCCGGTGTCACCCCGGGCTCCACCAGCGACGAGCCCTTCGCCACCACGGCCTGCCCGCCGAACGCGTCGCCGCCGGTGAAGCGCTTGAGCACCTCGGCCGCCGCCCCGCTGAACGTGCTGTGCCCCGAGACGTACTCGGCGAACGGCGGCGTCGGGAACGTCGGCACCTGGAACGGCACCCACGTGGCCCCGTCGATCGTCCGGCCGCCCCACGTCGGGATCTGCTGCCCCTTGTACAGGAACCGGATCGCGGTGATCGGGCGGCCCGAGTCGTGGTCGCGCTTGACCTCCCACGAGGCGATCCCGGCGTCCATGACCGAGTTGGCCAGCGCGAAGAACAGCTTCACGTCCTGGTCGAGGCCGTAGTGGTCGCGCGCCGAGATCTGCTGCGCGAACAGGCTCCAGTGGCCGGGCGGCGTCTCGCTGCTGGGGCCGTCGGCCCAGTATTCGGCGATCGACTTCTGCCGGTCGGTCAGCGCGGCCGTGATGGACACGATCTCGGCGGCCTGCGTGCGGAAGCCGGACGAGCCGTAGGCGTACGGCGGGGGCACGGCGTCGGCGAGGCCGCGGGCGGTGCCGCTGAAGGAGGCCACCCGGCCCCAGTGCGGCGCGAGGAACGGCGGCGTGACCGTCGCCCCGGCCCGGTTGACGAACGTCAGGGGCGCCCACCGGCCGGGATCGTTGAGCGAGGTCAGCGGGTCGGCCACCACCACGGGGGCGTTGACGGGCGCGTAGCCGGTGGTGTCGGCGTAGCCGCCGAGCTGGTTGGAGCCGTCGGTGTGGCGGTAGTCGAGCACCGCCTGGCACGCGGTGACGCCGGTCTGCGCCGGGACGCTCGACGTGTCGGCCGGGTCGTAGCCCAGGTCGGTCATCAGCGCGTCGAACGTGGCCCGCTGCGCCGGATAGAGGTCGACCGCCGCCAGGTGGGCGGCGAAGCTGACGGCCTTGGCCTTGTTCGCATCGGTGCGCTCCGCCGCGGGCCGCCGCAGCGAGCCGCCCAGCCGGGTGCCGACGGCGACCGCGTCGTAGGCGGCCCACGCGTCGTAGGCGCAGGTGTGCACGATCGCCAGCGCCCTGGCCACGAGCGGCGGCCCCAGCGTGCCGGCGCGCACCGCGGTGAGCAGCGTCTGGTTCCACCGGACTACCACGTCGGGACCCGTGGCCTGGGCGGGTATGGCGGGCAGGACGAGCGCGGCGGCGCTCACCAGCGCGAGCGCGGCCACGCGTAAGGATCTCAGAACGGGCAAGGCATTCCCCTCGCTGTCGGCGGCCCCGGGGGTGTCCCGGGGCATGACGACGATTCCACGCTCGAACACATTTTCGGGCTAGCCTTCCGGTGACAGTCGCCTGCCGTTGCGGTGACCCCCGCTCGATCTTTTCCGAGCGCGTCCTGGGGTGCTGACCTGGCCAGTGTGCCTGCGCGGGAGCGTGGCCGGATTTCTCGCAATTTTCCTTGATAACGCCGCAGTCCGAAAGTTTCGGCGAGCCATCGAAATATTCTTGACGGCTTTTGCGGTGGGCACCTAGAGTCCGAATTCAATGATCGGAATGAGCTTTCGAAGGTTTCAGAAGGAAGGCCATGACATCAGTGAACGCGCCGGGTCTGGCACCCTGGCGGGACAGCGCGCGGACGGTCGGCGAACGAGTCGAGTCCCTCCTCGCGGAGATGACGCTGGAGGAAAAGGTCGCGCAGCTCGGCTCCGTCTGGCTGCAGAACGGGCCCGAACACGGCAACGTGGCGCCCATGCAGGACCGCTTCGACAAGGCCGAAGGGCTGGACGAGCAGCTGGCCCACGGGCTCGGGCACCTCACCCGCGTGTACGGCACCGCGCCGCTGTCCGCCGCCGAAGGCGCGGCCCGGCTGCGCAAGCTCCAGGAGCTGGTGGTCACGTCGAACCGGCTCGGCATCCCGGCCATCGCCCACGAGGAGTGCCTGACCGGGTTCGCGACGTTCGGGGCGACCGCGTACCCGACCCCGCTGGCCTGGGCGGCCACGTTCGACCCGGAGCTCGTCGAGCGCATGGCCGCGGCCATCGGCGCCGACCTGCGGGCCGCGGGCGTGCACCAGGGCCTGTCGCCGGTGCTCGACGTCGTACGCGACTACCGCTGGGGGCGGGTCGAGGAGTCCCTGGGCGAGGACCCGTACCTGGTGGGCCGGATCGGCACGGCCTACGTGCGCGGCCTCGAAGGCGCCGGGATCATCGCCACCCTGAAGCACTTCGCCGGGTACGGGGCCTCGCGGGCGGCCCGCAACCACGCCCCCGTCAGCATCGGGCCGCGCGAGCTCGCCGACGTGATCCTCCCGCCGTTCGAGGTCGCGCTGCACGAGGGCGGCGCGCGTTCGGTGATGTGCTCCTACACCGACCTCGACGGCGTGCCGGTCGGGGCGAGCGCGGACCTGCTGCGGCGGCTGCTGCGGGATGAGCTGGGGTTCGACGGGACCGTGGTGTCCGACTACTGGTCCGTCCCGTTCCTCGCCTCCACGCACCGGGTGGCCGAGGACGACGCCGCGGCCGGGGAGGTGGCGCTGCGGGCGGGCGTCGACGTGGAGCTGCCCGAGACGGTGTCGTACGGCGCGCACCTGGTCGCGAAGGTCCGCGCGGGCCACGTCGAGGAGGCGCTGGTCGACGAGTCGGTACGCCGGGTCCTGCGCCAGAAGATCGAGCTCGGCCTGCTGGACGGCGGCCCGCTCGTCCCGGACGGCGCGGACGACGTCGATCTGGACAGCCCGCGCAACCGCGGGATAGCCGCCGAGATCGCGGAACGTTCCATCGTGCTCCTGAGCAACCCCGACGGCCTGCTGCCGATCGGCCCCGGCACAACCGCCCGGCTCGCCGTCATCGGGCCGTGCGCCGACGACCCGCGCACCCTCATGGGCTGCTACGCCTTCCCCAACCACGTGCTCGACCGCTACCCGGAGCACGGCATGGGCCTGCCCATCCCGTCCATCAGGGAGAGCCTCGCGCTGGAGTTCCCCTACGCCGAGGTGCGCCACTGCCTCGGCGCCGAGGTGTCGGGCGACGACGCGTCGGGGATCCCCGGGGCCGCCGAGGTCGCGGCCGAGGCGGATCTCGCGCTCGTGTTCGTCGGCGACCGGGCCGGGCTGTTCGGCGGCGGCACGTCGGGCGAGGGCTGCGACGTGGCCGACCTGCGGCTTCCCGGACTCCAGCCCGACCTGGTCGAGGCGGTCCTCGCGACCGGCACGCCGACCGTGCTCGTCGTGGTCTCCGGCCGGCCGTACGCGCTCGGCGCCTACAAGGATCGGGTGGTCGCGCTGGTCCAGGCGTTCTTCCCCGGCGTGGAGGGCGCGGCCGCGGTGGCGGGCGTGCTGAGCGGGCGGGTCAACCCGTCGGGGCGGCTGCCGGTGCAGATCCCCGGCACGCCGCCGATCAGCCCGTCCACCTACCTCCAGCCGCCCCTGGGGAGGAGGGCGGAAGGCATCACGGTGCTGGACCCCACTCCGGCGTACGCGTTCGGGCACGGCCTGTCGTACTCGGCCGTCGAGTACGTGGCCATGACGACGGACGCGGCCGAGTGCCCCACCGACGGCTCGGTCGAGGCCCTGGTGAAGGTGCGCAACACCGGTGCCAGGCCGGCGGAGGAGGTCGTGCAGCTCTACGCCTCCGACCCGGTCGCGCAGGTCGCCAGGCCCGTCGTGCAGCTCATCGGGTTCGCGAGGGTGGCGCTGGAGCCGGGGGAGGAGCGGGCGGTGGCGTTCGGCGTGCCCGCGGACGCGTTCTCGTACACCGGTCCCGACCTGCGGCGCATCGTCGAGCCTGGGACGATCGTGCTGTCCGCCGGGCCCTCCGCCGAGGACCTGCCGCTGCGGGCCGCCGTCCGGCTCACCGGCGAGACCGTCGTGCTCGGCTCGAAACGGCGGCTCACCACCCACGAGACGCCGGCCCGCCGAGCCGGTTAGGGCAGGCGCAGCTCGGCGAAGACGCCGCGGTGGTCGGTCCTGGGCACGTCCACGATCTCGACCCGGTTCACGGCCACCCGCCGGTCGGCCAGCACGTGGTCGATGGAGATGACGGGCGGCACGGCCCGGCCGTTCGGCCAGGTCGGGATCAGGCCCTTGCCCACCTGGTCGGCCGCGTCCACGTAACCGCGGTCGAGCAGGTCGCGGAAGGCGCGGTGGTCGAGGCTGGCGTTGAAGTCGCCGGCCAGCACCCGGATCGCCGACGGCGAGGCCGGGGGGAGCGCGCGCAGGGAGGCCTTCCACTCCGCCTCCATGCGCCCGAGCGGCGGATTGGGGTGGATGGCCACGAACTCGACCTTGCCGCCGCCGGGCAGCGCCACGGTGGCGGCGGGCATGTTGTGGCCGATCGGGGTGAACAGGCCGGTCAGCTCCGTCACCGGATGCTTGGAGAAGATGCCGCTGCCGGTGGCGCCGAAGTCGGCCTGCAGCACCCGGTAAGGCAGGAGCTCCTTCAGCCCGGCCGCGTCCAGGCGCTCGACCTCGGCCGGGGTGAGCTCCAGGGCGCTGAACACCTCGACGTCGAACCTGCGTACCAGGTCGACGACGGTCTGCGCGTCACCGCGGCCGAACAGGTTGACCGACAGCACCCGCAGCGGCGCGCCCTTCGCGGGCGGCTGCTCGGCGCTGAAGGCCCGCGGCGTCACGACCGACACCAGCACCGCGCAGACGAGCGCCGCGGCGAGCGCGGCCGGGCGGTTGCGCCTGAACAGGGACAGGATCGCGGTCAGCGCCGCCAGCCCGGCCCCGATGGGGGTCACGGTCATGAGCTGGGTCACGAACGAGCCGCCCTCCATGCCGGCGACCCTGATGACGGCCCACAGGGCCAGCAGCGCGACGACCGTCCACGCGAGCCACCGCCTGCGCCGCTTCCCGGGAGCAGGGGAGCCGCCCGCCGTGGCCCGCCCGGTCTCCACCGTTGTGCTCACACTCCGCCGTCCCGTCCGCGCGTCGTTCCGCTGCTTGAACCTTAAACCGCCTTGCGGCGGCTCGCGCCGGGTCCACAGCTCGCTCTCAGGTTCGGCGTCGGCGGAGGTCAGCGCTTGTGGCCCACCCCGGCGTACCTCCAGGTCGCCGGGTCGGCGAAGAGCGGCGTGCGGTGCCACTCCGAGACCGCCACGAGCCCCGTTCTGCTCGCGCGTCCTGGGCGTCCGGCGCCTGCGCCTGCGCGACCTCGTGGGTGTCGCCCTGGGTCGGGATGCCCGTGCCGAGGTCCGGCGGTCGGCCTCGAAGTCGTCCTTGCCGCCCAGCCAGGAGTCGCGGGCCGAATGCGGGACATCGGGGTTGATGCCGTGCGGTACGGTCACGCTCACGATCTTGAGCCGGGGATGTAAGAAACCCTTCCTTCGGACCACATACGCCATGAAAGACGTGATCCCGACCGAAGGAACGGGCTTGCCCAACCGACATGAGCGCTTCACCGTGCTCTACAACACCTACCAAGCGCGGGTGTACGGCTATGCGGCCGGCCGAGCCGGGCACCAACTCGCGGAGGAAGTGGTCAGCGAGACCTTCCTGGTCGCCTGGCGGCGTCTCGACGACATCCCCGACCAGGCACAGCTGCAATGGCTCTTCCGCGTCGCCCGCAACATCCTGCGCGACAACTTCCGGCAGGCCGCCCGCCGCGAATCCCTGGAGGCCGAGCTGCGCACGTGGATCACGGAGGCCGTCGCCGACGTGGGCGAACACGCCACCGAGCGGCTCACCGTGCTCCGCGCGCTGGCCACCCTGTCCGACGACGACAAGGAGATCCTGACCCTGACCACCTGGCACGGCCTGTCCACCGCCGAAGCGGCCCAGGTGCTGGGCTGCACCAGAGCCGCCTTCTTCGTCCGGCTGCATCGGGCGCGCCGCCGGCTGCGGTCGGCGATCGACGCCGCGGACACCGCCACATCCCGAAAGCCCGTGACCGTTCCAGGGAGGGGACCCCGATGAGCCGTAAGCCCGACCCGATGCGCCTGCTCACCATGGCGCGACCGGCCTCGCTGGACCGCGGATCGAGCGTGTCCGCCGACGACCTGCTGGTCAAGGCGGCCGCCGAGGCGCCGGCAGAGCCCGGCCGCAGGCGGCCGCGCCTCTTGACCGCCTTCCGGCTCGCCTCCGTCGCGACGGCCGTCGCGGTCGCGGCCGTCGTCCTGGTCCGGAGCGAGGGCGCTACGCCTTCCCTGGAGCCCGCCCGTACGGTGCTGCTCGCCGCCGCGGCTCGGATCGAGACCGCGAACCCGGCGACCGGCCGCTACTGGCACACCATCGGTCAGAGCATGGCTGTCGGTGCGGAAGGACAGGCGCCCGCCGGCATGGAGCCTCGATTGGTCAACTACCGGGTCACGTGCACCCACGAGGTCTGGATGGCGAAGTCGGGTCGGGATCCCAGCTGGCTCGTGGTCACCGCCCAGTCAGGGAAGCCGCTCACCGAGGCCGACGAGGAGACCTGGCGGCGGCAGGGAGCGTACCGGCTCGGCGGTTGCGAGGGGCCCGGCGTTCCCGGCGTGGGAGGTGTGGTGCCGTCGCCGCCGTTCGCCGTACGGCTCGACGACGAGCTCGCTCCTGAAGTCTCCTATCCCCAGGTGGGATCCACCCACGTCACCACGAAGGAGGTCATGAACCTGCCGACCGACGTGGCGAAGCTCCGGCAGGTGCTCCAGGGGTGGACCCGGAGAAGTGGTCAGCGGGCCGACGACGAGTCCCTGTACACGCAGGCCACCAGCCTGCTCTCGCAACTTCCGACGACTCCCCGGCTGCGGGCCGCGCTCTACCGCGTGCTGGCGGACGTGCCGCGAATGCGGAACACCGGGGCGACCACCGACCCGATCGGACGCGCCGGGACGGGCATCGAGTTGTCGGGCAGCGGCCGGCGGATCGTCATCGACGAGACCTCGGGCCGGCTGCTGGCCGCGGAGGAACGGGACGCGCGTGCACTGACCTCGTGGACGGCCCTGACCGCGTCCGGCTGGACGGACGCGAGACCGGCGCTTCCGACCAGGATCATCGGCCCATGAGCGCGGCTATGAGGCCAGCAGGTCGAAGTGGAAACCGATCAAGAACAGCCCCAGGGACATCCACCGCGCCGCCGGAGCGAACTTGGGATGCTGAAGCGCGTAGCCGATGACGCCCGCCAGCCCGCCGCTCACGCTGCCGACCGCCAGCACGAGCCCGTACCGCAGCTGGGAGTCATTGCCCATCGGCCCGGTGACGATGACCGTGAACGCCGCCGCGATCATCCCTGCGAAAAGGCCGACGACGAACGGGCGCACGGTGATCCGGGCGGCCATGAACCCCACCAGGCGTTCACCGTACCGGGCGAGCTTCTCCACCCCGACCAGGTCGATGATGACCACGGTGCCGGCGACGAACGAGAGGATCTTTCCTGTGCGTCCCCACCACAGCATTGGGACGCCGAACAGGTCGGAGCCGATGGTGGGCCTGCCCTGGAGCCACAGCTGCCACGCGTCGAAGTAGCTGATGTCCGCCACAACCGGAGCGTAGAAGCCTCCGGGACCTCTGCCTAGCCGGATCCCGGCCCGCGCGGGCGTCTCAGGCGGTGGCGTAGTCGGCGATGATCACCGTGGCGTCGTCCTTGGGGTCGGCCGCGGCCATCTCGTCGTACAGCCGGTCCAGGCACGCGCTCGGCGACATCCCCCCGGTGAACAGCTCCTTCATGCGCGCCGCCCCCAGCGCCCTGATCGCGCCGCTCGTGACGACCACGACGCGGTCGCCAGGACGGAGCGGAACGGCGCCGACCTCGGGGTTGAGCTCTGAGGGTAAGCCGATCCCGCGTAACGGCGGGCCGTCGCCGAAGGAGTGCGACGTGGTGAGCTGCTGGGGTCGCCCGCCCTTCGGGCAGTGCCAGATCGCGCCGTCGCCGACGTGCGCGAAGCGCAGGCGCGGGCTCTCGCCCGGTTCGAGGACGATCACGTCCAGGCTGGTGACCAGGGCGGACCCCGCGCCGCCGCGCAGGGACGCGGTCCGCACGGCGCGATGCGCCGCCTGCGCGCACTCGTCCAGGTTCTCCTGGTACTTCGGCCTGGCGCCGACCACGGCGCCCAGGGCCAGGGCCGCGGCCGTGTGGGCCGCCCCGCCGCCGGCCGCGCCGCGGGCCGCCGCGACCAGCCGCTCCTGGATGACGTACGCGTCCGACGGCCGCCCGCGCGAGCCCTCGTACGTGCCCCCCACCGCCACCAGGCGCGGCCGGGCCACCGGCATGCCGGGCGGCCAGTTCCCCCGGCGGCCGCGGGCCGTCATCACCGACAGGCAGCCGACCAGGATCGAGATCACCAGCAAGGTCATGAGGTCCCCTCTCGTCGCATCGTCGCGACCCGCAGCCCAGTACACGCGCTGCCGAGCGGACGCGACTGACGGCTGATCGGCCGTCGTAGCGAATGACGGCCGATCAGCCGTCGTGCCGCGGGACGCGCGGGGAGCGAGGGTGCGGAGAGGCGGTCAACACCGCGAGCAGAGCCGGCACGAGGGAAATGACGATGCGATCCATGTCTCCACCCGGCGCCACAGAGACGCTCTTACGTTATTGTGAAGCCCGTCTTGTGCTGTCATCGCGAGCGGGCGGCTCATGTCTCTCCCCGGTTCCACGAGATACGACTCCGCGACCAGGCACATGGAGCGGACCATCGCGCGCACCGGTGCGGGGGCACGGGGTGTGGTGGGGTTCGTGGCGATCGTCGCCGCGACCCTCGGCGCCGTTCCACCGGTGTCCGTCGCCTGGCTGGCGCCCGCGCTCGTGGTCGACCTGGTGTGGACAGGGCTGTTCCTGTGGGTGGCCTGGCGCGGCCGGCGGCTTCCGGCCTGGCTGGTGGCCGGTGACGCGGTCATCACCGTCGCCCTCTGCCTCGCGCAGGGCCATCTCGTCGGCGGGGCCGCGCTCGAGGGCGGGTCGAGCTGGATCGCGGGGCTGGTGACGATGACCATCGTCGTATCGGGGGTCACGTGGCGGCCGTGGGTGGCCGTGTCCGTCGGGCTCGTCGTGGCGGGGGCGTACCTGGCCGGGATGCGGCTGGCGGCCCCGGACCAGGAGGTGGCCGGGACGCTGGGGATCCACCTCGTGCAGATCCTCTGCATCGCGCTGCTGATGACGCTGCTGCGCCGCTCCGCCGCCTCGGCGGACGCGTTCCTGCGGGAGAGCGCGCGCGCCGAGATCGCGCTCATCGTCGAGCGGCTGCGCCGCGAGGACGAGCTGCGCCAGGTCGGCAGCGTCCACGAGACGTCGCTGCACACGCTGACGATGGTCGGGCTGGGCACGTACGACAAGCCCTCGCCCACCCTGCGCCGGCAGGCGGTGGCCGACCTGGCGGCGCTGGAGAAGCTGCGCGACCGGCCGAGCGCCGAGTCCGCGCCCATCGCCCTGGACGCCCTGCTCGACGAGGTGGCCGGCCGGGTGACGGGGCTGGACGTCCGCAGGCGGCTGACGCCGGAGACGGTGCCGGGGGAGGTCGCGGAGCGGTTCGCCCGCGCGGTCACCGAGGCGCTGGCGAACGTGGCGCTGCACGCCGGGGTGCGCGAGGCCGAGCTGGTCTCCAGCCGGTCCGACGGCGAGATCAGGGTGGAGGTCGCGGACGCGGGAGGCGGCTTCGACATGGAACGGGTGCCGTCCGACCGGTTCGGCGTGCGCGGGTCGATCCTCGACACGATGCGCTCGCTCCCGAACGCGGGCGCCGACATCCGGTCCGGCGACCAGGGCACCCGGGTGAGCCTGTGGTGGCGGCCATGACCGGCGGCATCTTGCGGCGCGGTGGCGGCCACGACCAGCGGAATCTCGCGGCGTGGCCACGACCGACGACATCTCGCGGCGTCGGGGGCGGCCATGACCGATGACATCGAAGAGGTGGCGCAGCGGTACGCCCGCTACACCGCGATCGGCGCGGTCGTGATCACCGCGGTCTGGCACACCGGCTACGACCTCACCGTCACCGTCTCGGGCTGGCCGGCCTTCCGCTGGCCGTGGCTGGTGGCGGTGGCCTGGATCGCCTACACGGCGGTCGTCGTGATCGCCGCGCGATCGCTGGTCACGGCGTTCGAGGGGCCGGCCAGGGCCCGCGTGCTGGCCGCCGTCGTGCTGGCCGCGGACATCGCGGTGATCGTGTCCTGCCGCCCCGAGGACCTGCTCGGCCCCAGCGACTGGGGGTGGGGTTCGGTGGGCTGGGTCGGCGTCCTGCTCCTGTGGAACCGGCCGGCCTGGCGGCGCGAGCTGATCGCGTTCCTCGCGCTCAACGCCGGGATCATGCTGACGGCGATGATCGTGACGGGGACCGACGACCGGGTCTCCATCGCCAAATACCTCATGGTCATGGTGGGGAGCATCACGCTCCAGCTCGGCTACGCGGCGGGCTGCCACACGCTGCGCGTCCGCGCCGAGGACGCCGCGCTGCTGGCCCGCCGGCTGGTCGCCGACGACGCCTGGCGGGAGTCCGCCCAGCGCATCCACGCCGACCGGATCCGCCGCTACGCCGCTATCCGTGACGTGGCGGAGTCGCTGCTCGACCAGCTCGCCGACGGGGCCGACCCGGGTGATCCCCGCGTACGCGAGGACTGCACGGCCGGGGCCATGCGGCTGCGGCGGCTCATCACGGAGCGGGAGGACGTACCGGACGAGCTGGTTTCGGTGCTGCGCGAGCGCATCGACGCGGCCGAGCGGCGCCAGGTCCTGGTGACGGCGCCGCCGTTCGGGGAGCGCATGCCCGCGCTGCCGGACGGCGTACGGGAGGATCTGCTCAGAGCACCCGTACGGGCGCTGGACGGGGCGAGATCGCGGGCCAGGGTCACGGTGTCCGCGATGTCCACAATGGTGAGCGTGGCCGTCGTGGCCGACAACGACGACCTGCCCGTCAGCGCCACCCCGGTACGGGAGCCGAGCGGGGTCGTCGTCACCTATCAGCGGCAGGGAGGGGAGGTATGGGTCAACAGCATCTGGGAGGGCCCGCCGGCGGAGCGGCGGGACGCGTGACGGTCGCCCTGGTGGAGGACCATCAGGTGGTGGTGGACGGCGTGAGGTCGTGGTTCGGGCCGCCGAGCCCGGTGGAGCTGGTCGCGCAGGGGCCGACCATCGAGTCCGTACGGGGCGTGCAGGCCGACGTGCTCCTGCTGGATCTCAACCTCAACGGCACCATGGTCGTGGACCGGGTCGCCGAGCTGTGCGCGGGCGGCCAGCGGGTCATCGTCTTCTCCGAGCACGAGGAGCCGGAGACGGTGCGCGCGGTGCTGGACGCGGGGGCGTCGGCGTTCATCGGCAAGGGCCGGGCCACCCGGGAGTCCTGCCTGGAGACCATCCTGGAGGTGGCGGCCGACCGGCCGTCCGTCACGCCGCCCATGGCCCAGGCGATCGCCACGGACGAGAGCCCGCACCGGCCGCAGCTGTCCGACAAGGAGCGGGCGGCGCTGCTTTTCTGGTTCCAGTCGATGTCGAAGGCGTCGGTGGCGGCCAGGATGGGCATCAAGGAGCGCACCGTGCGCCAGTACATCGACCGCGCCAGGGTCAAGTACGCCGCCGCCGGCCGCCCCGCGCCGACCAAGGAGAAACTCCTCATCTGCGCCATCCAGGACGGGCTGGTCCAGCCGGACGAGGTGACCGTCTACACCTCACTGGCAGCCCGGGCGGCGACGCCGTCCGAGGAGTTCCGCCCTGGGTGAAGACGTTATGCCGTGGGCGATGCGGGGCTTCCTGGGCCGATCCGGAAGGGCAAGGTGATTCTCGAACGGTCTGCCGATCGAGAGGTGGTGTCACGCCATGGCGGTGGCGGAAGTGCTGGGCCCGGGGGAGTGGCTGGGGTCGGAGCTGAGCGGCGACGACAGCTGGCGGATCCGGCTCACGGAGGCGCACCGGCAGGAGGTGCTCGCCGCCGTGCACGCGGCGGAGAGCGAGGTCACGGAGGCGCACCGGCAGGAAGTGCACGCGGCGGGGAGTGAGGTCACGGAGGCGCGCCGGCAGGTGGTGCTCGCGGCGGGGAGCGAGGTGTCGCGAGAGAGCTTCCGGCTGCCGACGCTCGGCCCCGTCCTGCGCCGGGTGCGCGACGAGCTCACGCACGGCCGCGGCTTCGCGCTGATCCAGGGGGTGCCCGTCGAAGGGCTGAGCGAGCGCCAGTGCGAGACGGCCGCCCTCGGCCTCGCCTCCCACGTGGGCGGCATCGTCCCGCAGCCCCCGGAGGGAGCGCCGCTGATGCACGTACGCGACACCGGCGCCGACCCGTCCCATGCGCGGACCAAGAGCTACCAGCACAGCGGCCGGCTCGGCTACCACAGCGACCCGACCGACGTCGTGGCCCTCCTCTGCGTCCGCCCGGCGAAATCCGGCGGCCTCAGCGCCGTCGTCAGCTCCGTGGCGGTGCACAACGAGGTCGTGCGCACCCGGCCTGACCTGGCCGAGGTCCTCTACGAGCCATGGTGGCACGACCGCCGCACCGGCGACGGCCCCGACAGCTTCTACACCAAGCCGATCTGCGCGGCTCGCCCCGAGGGCGGGGTGTCCATCGCGTACGGCCCCGACTACCTACGCTCCGCCCAGCGCGGCGCCACCGTGCCGCCCTTCACCCGGGCGCAGGAGGAGGCCATGTCCCTCCTCGACGACCTGACCAACGACCCCCGCTTCACGCTCACCATGGATTTCCGGCCGGGCGACCTGCAGTTCCTCAACAACCACGTGACCTTGCACAGCCGCACCGCCTACGAGGACCACCCGGACCCCTCCCGCCGCCGCCACCTACTCCGCCTCTGGCTCACGACGGGATGAGATAAGGGGTCAGCGTCGTGGGCGCTCCAGATCGGCAGGATCGAACACGAGATCGGCAGGATCGAAATTGACGGGGAAAGGTCTCGTCACGTTCGCAACGGCACCTGCTTTGTAGGCGGTCGGCGGGTCGTAGCTGGCGCCGTTGAGTTCGTAGGCGTAGAGCGTCGGCCCTTCATCCAACTCGATTCGCCAATAGCTGGGGATGCCCGCCGCTGCGTATGCATCGGTCTTGAGGCCCCTGTCCCTACTCTTGGTGCTCGGGCTGACAACCTCCACCGCAAGCAGGAGTTCTTCCGGCGAGTACATGAGCTGATCGGTGCCTGCAGGCACGATGACAAGGTCAGGTATGTAGTAGTCCTTGTCGGAGACGCGGAGATTGACGGTTGCCAGGGGCTCCAGCTCGGGCGGCGTAGCATCGTCGAGGATGCGCTGCAGCCGATAGATGGCGCGCTGGTGGGGAGATGTGGGGGAAGGGCTCACCAGTAGGCTCCCGTTGAAGAGCTCGTAGCGGTTCCCGTCGTCGGGGAACTCGAGCAGGTCGTCGACAGTGAACGGCGCACTGGGAAATGCCGTGCGTCCCGCCGGTTCGATCGTCGCCATTGCGGTCACCCACCAAGTATCGGGAACCTTGCCCTCGCCCACATGCTACTTCCCCAAATCTCATCACTTTAAGTTTTGACGCAGTCACGTATTGATACATCACCTCCGGACCGGACAAAAGCTGAAAGTTTCAGTCAATCTGGCGGCTTTGCGGGAAAGCCCTTTCCGCTGCTCATCCGGCACGCCGGCCTGGGTGTGCGGAGCGATGACCATGAGCTGACATAGCCCGTCATTTGTGTGGACTTGTGGGGTCAGATACGGTCGCCTCGCGGAGCGCTCCCCTTCCCGGAATCCCCCGACCGGAACACGGAGATCGCACTATGCCCCAAGCCGGACCCCACCGCTGGGCGCGGCGCGCCCTCGCGGTGCTGCTGACAACGGCGATGATCTTCGCCGTCCCCCTGGCCGAGTCCGCCTCGGCACACGGCTCGGTCGTCGACCCCGCCTCCCGCAACTACGGCTGCTGGCTGCGCTGGGGCAACGACTTCCAGAACCCCGCCATGCAGCAGCAGGACCCCATGTGCTGGCAGGCGTGGCAGGACAACACCAACGCCATGTGGAACTGGAACGGCCTCTACCGCAACGGGGTCGCCGGCAACCATGAGGCGGTCATCCCCAACGGCCAGCTGTGCAGCGCCGGCCTGACCGAAGGCGGCCGCTACCGCTCCATGGACAAGCCGGGAGCCTGGACGATGGCGAACCTCACCGGCAGCACCTTCAACATCCGCCTGAACGACCAGGCCAGGCACGGTGCGGACTACATCAGGGTCTACATCACCCGCCAGGGCTACAATGCCCTCACCACGCCCCTGGGCTGGAACAACCTGGAGCTGGTCCGCACGACCCCCAAGTACGCGCCCGGTGACGTGTACATGATCAACAACATCAGCAAGGGCTCGCGCACCGGCCGTCACGTGATCTACACGATCTGGCAGGCCTCGCACATGGACCAGTCGTTCTACTTCTGCAGCGACGTCAACTTCGGCTGAGCCGCTGCTACGGGCGGGGGCGGGTCGAGGCGCGGATGGAGAGCTCTATCGGGTGTACGCGCTCCGTGCCCAGGGGCGCGGCCCCGGACAGCAGCTCGAACAGCAACTCCGCGCAGCTCGCCCCCGCCTCCTTCGGTCGCAGGTCGATCGCGGTGATCGGCGGATCGGACTGGCGGGTGGCGGCGCTGTCGACGCACGAGGCGAGCAGCACGTTCACGCCTGCCTCCCGCAGCAGCGGCGCCACCTCGGTCGCCGCCCCGGCCGGTGCGCACACCAGGGCATCCAAAGGCCCGTCCCCGCCCCGCCCCAAGACTGCCTCGCCCCGCCCCTGACCGTAGTCCCGCCTGACGGACCAGCCTTCGCCCCGCCCGGCCCCGCGGCCGGTGGAGCGTCCGTCGCCTTGCTCGGCCCCCCGGTCGGATGAGCGTCCGTCAGCCTGCATGGCACCTCGGTCGGTGGAGCGTCCGTCGCCTTGCTCGGCGCTTCGGTCGGTGGAGCGGTCGTCGTCCTGTTCAGCCCCTAGGTCGGCGCCTCGGCCGGAGCCCCCGGCGGTGTCGAGGAGGGCGCGGGCGGCGGCGCGGACCTCGTCGCCCGAGGCGTCGAAGGACACCCGTCGCACCAGCGGCACCACCCCGTGTGCCGTGCACCACTCCAGGTAGCCCCGGTGTACGCTGGCCGCCCAGTCGCTCTCGTCCCCGGCCACGATGAGTGCCGGTCGTGACGCGCCCGACTCGCGCAGGTGGTCGAGGAGGCGGCCCAGCATCGAGGCGTGTTCCGACCACACCACGCCGTCCGCCTGCCGGGAGCCGGGGAAGCGTTCGCACGAGACCGTCGGCAGGCCCGTCGCCATCAGGCTCTCCACCACGGGGTCGCCTCCCAGCGGGTCCCCGAGCACGAGGCCGTCCACGCGCGGCGGCCGTGAGCGGCGCTGGCCGGACGTGATCAGCGTGACGTCGTAGTCGTGCCGCGCCGCCTGCTCCACCACGCCGAACACGAACGACATGTAGTAGGAGGAGCGGGTCAGGACCTCGGGAACGTGCAGGCCGATGGTGCCGGTGCTGGCCTTGCGCAGGTGCCTGGCCGAGCCGTTGGGCACGTAGCCGAGCCGCTCGGCGACCTGCGCGACCGCCTCCCGGGTGCGCTCGGAGACCCGCCCGGAGCCGCGCAGCGCGTCGGAGGCCGTCGTCTTCGACACCCCCGCCTCCCTGGCGACGGTGAGGATCGTGACCGGCTCCTCCGTGCGCACGCCTGCCCGCTCGCGCCCCTCGTCTGCTCGCACGCCCCGATGCTAGCGGCCCTGATCGCCCACTTCCGCCGAGCGAGCCGCCGCGCCCCCACCGGACCGCCCGACGGTCTCCGCGTCTCGCGCGGCGGGGCCCTCCGGTGGTTCGGCGTTTCCAGTGTGACGGGGGTTCTTCGGTGGTCTCGGTGTTTCCCGTGTGGCGACTCCGTCCCGGCGGTCTGCGCGTCTCACGGGTGGTGGGGCCGTCCGGCGGTCTGCGCGTCTCGCGCGCAGCGGGGCCCTCCGGTGGTTCGGCGTTCCCAGTGTGGTGGGGCTTCCGGCGGTCTGCGCGTCTCACGAGGTGCAAGGGGCCGTCCGGTGTTCTCCCTCGTCGGGTGGCGCGACCCATGGGCGGGGGGAGGTCCGCGTGGGTGGTGGGGGCTTCGGTAAACGGTCTGTTTCGGGTGGCGGTTGGGTCTTGTCTCCGTCCGGGGGTCGCAACTAAGTTAGCCCAAACCTTGCCGGAACGTTCCGGCATCAGAAAGGGGCGGAACGTTGCACCTGACCACCGGGAAGCACCCCCATCCTCTCGACCCCCTCGCCGCGCAGGAGATCGACGAGGTCAGGCGGATCCTGATGCAGGAGGGCCTGCTGACCGACACGGTGCGGGTGTCCTACCTCGGCCTCGAGGAGCCGCCGAAGGGCGAGGTCCTGGCGTACGAGCCGGGCGCCCCCGTCGGACGCCGGGCCCGCGCGTTCCTCCTGGACCTGGCCACCGAGACGGCCGAGGACGTGATCGTGTCGATCACCACGGCCACGGTCGAGGAGCGCAGGCCCATCGACCCGGTCACCGACGGCCAGGTGCCCATGCTGGACGAGGAGCACGCCCTGGTCAGGCGGGTGCTGCGGGAGGACCCGGCCTGGGCCGAGGCGCTGCGGCGCCGGGGGATCGAGGACCCGGCGGGCGTCTACCTGGCCGCGCTGAGCGCGGGCAACTTCGGCCTCCCCAAGGAGAAGGGCCGGCGGGTGGCGAGGGTGCTGGCGCACCTGATGCCCACGCCCGAGAGCCTCCCATGGGCCCACCCCGTGGACGGCCTGGTCGCGTACGTGGACCTGCTCAAGGGCGAGGTCATGGAGATGGTGGACACCGGCCCCCAGCCGATCCCCGCCGAGCCCGGCGACTACCACCTGGGCCCGCACCGGACCACGCAGAAGCCCATCCACATCACCCAGCCGGACGGTCCCAGCTTCACGGCCGACGGCCCCCTGATCACCTGGGAGAAGTGGAGCCTGCGCCTCGGCTACGACATGCGCGAAGGGCTCACCCTGCACCAGATCGGCTTCGAGGACGACGGCCGCGTCAGGCCGATCGTCTACCGGGCGTCGGTGGCGGAGATGCTGGTCCCGTACGGCGACCCGAGCCCGATCCGGTTCTGGCAGAACTACTTCGACACCGGCGAGTACCAGCTCGGCAAGCTGGCCAACTCCCTGGAGCTCGGCTGCGACTGCCTCGGAGAGATCACGTACTTCGACGCCGTCGTGACGGACGGAGCCGGGGTGCCCAAGGTGATAGCGAACGCGATCTGCATGCACGAAGAGGACTACGGCGTGCTGTGGAAGCACACCGATCCGGCCAACGGCTCCAGGGAGACCCGCAGGCAGCGGCGCCTGGTGATCTCGTTCTTCGTCACGGTGGGCAACTACGACTACGGCTTCTACTGGTACCTCTACCTCGACGGCACCATCGAGCTGGAGGTCAAGGCCACCGGCATCGTCTTCACCGGCGCCTACGACGACCGCGCCGCGCCCTACAGCTCGGAGGTCGCGCCGGGGCTGGCGGCGCCGTACCACCAGCACCTGTTCAGCGCCCGGCTGGACATGACGGTGGACGGCGTGGCGAACGCGGTCGACGAGGTGGAGGCGGTCGCGGTCGAGAGCCCGTACGGCAACGCCTTCGGCCGCGCCGTGAAGCGGCTGCGCACCGAGGAGGAGGGGCGGCGCGACGCCGACCTCGCCAGGGAGCGCACCTGGCATGTCGTCAACCCCGACGTACGCAACCGCCTCGGCCGCCCGGTCGGCTACGCCCTGCACCCCGAGGGCAAGCCGGCCCTGCTCGCGCACCCGGAGTCGTCGATCAGCAGGCGGGCCGAGTTCGCGACCAGGCATCTGTGGGTGACGCGGTACCATCCCGCAGAGCGCTATCCTGCCGGTGACCTGGTCAACCAGCATCCCGGCGGCGCGGGCCTGCCCACCTACACCAGGGCCGACCGCGACATCGACGGGCAGGACATCGTGCTGTGGCACACGTTCGGCCTGACACATTTCCCCCGCACGGAGGACTGGCCGATCATGCCGGTCGACACGTGCGGCTTCGTACTCAAGCCGGTCGGGTTCTTCGACCGCAACCCCACGCTCGACGTCCCGCCGAGCGCCGCCGAACGTTCCTGCCACTAGAGGAGAAGAGGCCCATGCGTCCCATACGCCTGGCCTGCGGTGTCATGGCAGCCCTGCTGGCCTCGGCCTGCGCCGCCACCGGAACGACCACCACCCCCGCCACAGCCCCCGACCAGCCCAATCCGACCGGTTACCTCGCCACAGCCGACCCGTCGCTCCCCACCGGTGGCACGCTCAACCTGGCCGTGCACATCGACAGCGGCGCCGCCACCGGGTACGACCCGCAGCTCGCCGACGTCGCCACCACCTGGCAGCTGCTCTCGCTGTCCTACGAGACGCTGGTCACGGTGGGCTCCGACTTCAGCGTGCAGCCCATGCTGGCCGAGAAGTGGGACACCCCCGACCCCAAGACGTACGTCTTCCACCTGCGCGACGGCGTCACCTTCTCCAACGGCCGCGAGATGACGGCCGACGACGTGGTGGGCAGCCTGAAGCGGCTGCTGGCCTCCAAGTCGGTCTGGCGCGGCCAGCTCGGCCCGGTCAAGTCGGTCGCCAAGGACGGCGACCGCGCGGTCAAGGTCACCCTGAGCGAGCCGTACACGCCGTTCCTGGCCGCCCTCGCCAATATCCCCGCCGCCGTCCTGCCCATGAAGGAGATCGACGACAAGTCGGTCGACCCGGCCAAGACGCTGCTCGGCACCGGCCCGTACGTGGTGGAGAACCACCGCCAGGACGTGTCGTGGACCTTCAAGCGCAACGACAAGTACTGGGCCAAGGGCAAGCCGGCCGCCGACGCCGTCAACGTGACGATCGCCCCCGAGGAGGCCGCGCGCATCGCCGCCCTGCAGAACGGCAGCGCCGCCCTGGCCACGCTGGGCAACGTCGACTCGGCGACCATGCTGGCCGGGGCGAAGAACGTCCAGGTCGTCACCCAGGCCACCACGGACTTCTACTACCTCATGCTCAACACCCAGGCGGCCGGCTCCAAGTTCGCCGACCCGAGGGTGCGCCAGGCCGTCGCCATCGCGCTCGACCCGAAGCAGATCGCCGACGTGGCGCTCGGCGGCAAGGGCAAGCCGACGGCCATCACCCCGGCGGGCCTGCCGGGCGCGTGCGACCCGGCCGCGCTGCCGTCGGCGTCCAAGAGCGTGGACGAGGCGAAGAAGCTGCTGGCCGACGCGGGCGCCCAGAACCTGACGTTCACGCTCAGCATCTTCTCCACCGAGCCCGCCCCGGCGGTCGCCCAGGTGATCCAGCAGAACCTCCAGCAGGCCGGCATCACCATGAAGATCGAGCAGCTGGACGAGGCGAGCTGGTCGGGCAAGGTGTACGGCAAGGCGCCCGCCGAGTTCGACGCCGCGATGTCCTGGTTCGCCGGTTACGCCGACCCCGGCATGGTCACCAAGTGGTGGAACCCGGAGACGGCCGGCTTCAACGTCGGCTTCATGAAGCCGGACAAGGAGCTGAACACCCTCATCGACGCGGCCGGCAAGGAGCCCGCGGGAGCCGCCCGCGACGAGGCGCTGGCGGCCGTCTGCGCCAAGGCCGACACCGACGCGCAGATGATCCCGCTGGTCACCCGCCCGGCCACGATCGCGTTCCGGACCGACGCGCTCAGCCCCAGCCTGTACGCCACCGAGGGGTACGGCAACGTGCTGCGCCTGATCGCCGACGCCCGCGTGAAGAAGACCCAGTAACCATGCGCCTGCTGATGTGGTGGTCCGGCCGGGCGCTCAGCTCGGCCGCCACGCTCCTGGGCGTCTCCGTGCTGATCTTCACGGCCGTGCGCCTGATGCCCGGCGGTTTCGCGGAGACCGTGCTGGGCCCGTTCGCCACGGCCGAGCAGAAGGCGGAGCTGGCCGCCCGCTACGGGCTCGACCAGCCGGTGTTCATGCAGTACGGGCACTGGCTGGCCGCCGTCGCGGGCGGCGACTTCGGCATCTCGATGATCAGCCGCCAGCCGGTCGGCGCGGAGCTCCTGGCCCGGCTGCCGGTGACCGGCGAGCTGACCGTGCTGGCCGTGGTCGCCAGCGCGCTGGCCGGGGTGCCCCTGGGCGTGCTCACCGCCGTGCGCTCCCAGTCAGGCCGCTCGCCGGGCGGCGGCGGCGCGGCGGGGCGGCTGCTCAGCGGGCTCGGCGTCAGCGTGCCGGAGTTCGTGCTGGGCAGCCTGGTCGTGTTCGTCTTCTCCCGGTACGCGCTCGGCCTGGAGGTCGGCACGTGGGTGCCCTTCACCCGGGACCCGGCCGCGAACCTGGCCACGATGGTGCTGCCGGCCGCCGTCCTGTCGGTGTTCGCCATCTCCGTCACCGCCAGGACCACCCGGGACGCCGTGCTCGGGGTGCTGGTCGAGCCGTACGTCACGGCCGCCGTCGGGCGCGGCGAGTCGCCGTGGTTCATCGTCCGGCACCACATCCTGCGCAACGCCGCCACCCCGGTGGTGACGCTGCTCGGCACCATCACCGCGTACCTGTTGGGCGGGGCGCTCATCGTGGAGCACGTGTTCAACCTGCCGGGCGTCGGCTCCTACATCGTGCAGGCCGTCGGCCGCCGCGACTACGCCGTCGTGCAGGCGGGCGTGCTGCTGGCGGCGGCGGTGTTCATCGTGATGAACGTGCTGATCGACTTGCTCGTCGGAGTCCTGGACCCGAGGCTGGGCGTGCTGGCGGGGAGGCGTTCATGAGGAAGCTGGACCGGCTGTCCATCGGCGGGCTCGTCTGCCTGGCGGTCCTGGTGGTGTTCGCGCTGGGCTCGCTGGTCGGGGCCGGGGGAGACCCGGACGCGATCGTCGGCCCGCGCCTGCAGCCGCCGGGGCCCGGCTGGTGGCTGGGCACCGACAACCTGGGCCGCTCGGTGCTGCCGCGCGTCATGGAGGGCGTGGGCACGACGCTGCTGCTGTCGTCCGTCGCCGTGCTGGTGACGGCGGCGCTGAGCGCGACGTTCGGCATCATCGCCGGATACCGCGGCGGCTACCTGAACGAGCTGGTGATGCGCCTGGTGGAGGTGCTCTACTCCTTCCCCGCCATCGTGCTCGCGATCCTGGTCGCCGCGGTGCTCGGCCCCGGGCAGACGGCGGCGCTGGCCAGCATCGTGCTGGTGACGATCCCGCTGATGACCCGGCTGGTGCGGGCCGCCGCCGTGGCCGTGTCGCAGCGCGACTACGTCACCTCGGCCGTCATCAGCGGGGCCGGGCTGCCACGCGTGCTCGGACGGCACGTGCTGCCCAACGTGGCGGGCACGATCGCGGTGCAGGGCACGTACGCGCTGTCGGTAGGGATCGCGGTCGAGGGCGGGCTGAGCTTCCTCGGGTTCGGCGTGCAGCCGCCGCAGGCCTCGCTCGGCGTGCTGATCCAGCAGGGCGGCACCTACATGATCGCCGCGCCCTGGCTGATCCTCGGCCCGGGGGTTGTGCTCGTGGCGGCGATCCTGGCGATCAACGTGGTGGGCGACGGGCTGCGCGACCGGCTCGAACCCCGGGAGACGAGGTCCTTGACATGAGCCTGCTCACGGTGCGGAACCTGGTGATCGACTACGCCGAGACCAGGGCGCTGGACGGCGCCGACCTGGAGGTGGCGCAGGGGGAGACCGTCGGCCTGGTCGGCGAGAGCGGGTCCGGCAAGTCCACGCTCGGCTCGGCCGTCGGCCGGCTGTTGCCCGGGACGGCCCGGCGCAGCGAGGGGGAGGTCGTGGTGTCCGGGGAGCCGGTGTTCGACCTGCCGCCCAAGCGCCTGCGCCAACTGCGGAAACAGCATCTCGGGTTCGTCTTCCAGGACCCGATCGCCTCGCTCAACCCGACCATGCGCGTCGGCGACCAGCTCCGCCTGGTGCTCGGGCGTGGCGCCGACGTGGGCTTCCACCTGGGGCGGGTCAAGCTCGACGACCCCCGCGTCGTGCGCTCGTACCCGCACCAGCTCTCCGGCGGCATGGCGCAGCGGGTGGCCATCGCGATGGCCATGGCCACCGAGCCCGAGTTGCTCGTCGCGGACGAGCCGACCGCCGCGCTGGACAGCCAGGTGCGCGAGGAGGTGCTGAACGTGGTCTTCTCCCTGGCCGCCGCGGCCGGGACGAGCATCCTGTGGCTCAGCCACGACCTGCCCGCCGTCGCCCGCAGGTGCGACCGGGTCGCGGTCATGTACGGCGGCCGGGTCGTCGAGACCGGGCCCGCCCGCGAGGTGCTGGGCCATCCCGCCCACCCCTACACGGCGGCGCTGGCCGGGTCGGCGCCCGCCGCCGCGGCCCACGGCGTCCGTCTGGAGCCCGTGCCCGGCCGCCCGCCCGTGCTCACCGGGCCGTCGCCGGGCTGCGCCTTCGCGCCGCGCTGCCCGTTCGCGGAGGAGCGCTGCGAGCACGAGCGCCCGCAATCGGTCCGGGTGGGCGACCAGGACGTGCTCTGCCACCGCGCGGGGGAGGTGGCGGCGTGATACTCGAGCTCGACGATGTCACCGTCACCTTCGCCGCGGGTCCGCCGCTGCGGCGCATCCACCTGGACGCCATGCGGCACGTGTCCCTGTCCGTCGCGGAGGGGGAGACGCTCGGCCTGGTCGGCGAGTCCGGCTCGGGCAAGACGACCAGCAGCCGGGTCGCGCTCGGCCTGCAGCGGCCCACGTCCGGCACGGTCAGGTTCGACGGCCGCCCCTTCCCCAAGCGGCGGCGCGAGCTGGCGGGCCGGATGCAGGCCGTGCTGCAGCACCCCCACTGGTCGCTCAACCCGCGCATGCGCGTCGGCCAGAGCGTCGCCGAGCCGCTGGACGTGCTCGGCCGCCCGGCCGGCGACGCGGTCACCGAGATGCTGGAGCACGTGGGGCTGGAGGCGTCGTTCGCCTCGCGCTACCCCCATGAGCTGTCCGGCGGCCAGCGGCAGCGCGTCTCCATCGCCCGCGCGCTGGTCACCCGGCCCAGGTTCATCGTCTTCGACGAGGCCGTCAGCGCGCTCGACGTCTCCGTGCAGGTGCAGACCCTCAATCTCATCAAGGACCTGCAGGCCGAGTACGGCTTCAGCGCCCTGTTCATCTCCCACGACCTCGGCGCGGTCCGCTACGTCGCCGACCGGATCGCGGTCATGCGCAAGGGCGAGATCGTCGAGACCGCCGACACGGCCACGTTCTACTCGGCGCCCGCTCACGAGTATTCGAAACAGCTTTTGGAGGCATTGTGACGAATGAGCCCCGGCTTGCAACTCCGTCCGCGTTCGCGCCCGGGGTCCCGCGCAACGCGGACCTGCCTTTGACCCCGCAGGCCAGCCCCGGTCGCGGGTCGATCGCGTTCGACCTGCCCGGCGTGCTCGTCGGCACGGCCGAGTACGCGGAGGGCCCCACCGGGTGCACCGTGATCCACGTGCCGGCGGGTGCGCGCACGGCCGTGGACGCGCGCGGCGGCGCGGTCGGCATGAGCGGCGGGTACGACTACAACCACGCCATCTGCTTCGCCGGCGGCTCGGTGTACGGTCTGGCCGCCGCCGCGGGCGTGAGCGACGAGCTGCTGGCCCGCAGGGATAACCGGACCCGCTGGGACGACCTCCAGCTCGTGTCCGGCGCGGTGATCTACGACTTCTCGGCCAGGGAGACCGCCGTCTACCCGGACGGCGAGCTGGGCCGGGCCGCGCTCCGCAACGCCGTCGAAGGCGAGTTCCCGGTGGGCCGGTGCGGCGCGGGCCGCACGGCGAGCGCAGGGAAGGTGGACTTCGGCCGGGCGGAGTTCGCCGGTCAGGGGGCCGCGTTCGGCACGTTCGGCGAGGCGAAGGTGCTGGTGGCGACCGTGGTCAACGCCGTCGGCGCGGTCGTCGACCGGCAGGGCGGGATCGTGCGCGGCAACTACCACGCCGAGGACGGCGCCCGCCGCCACCCCGGCGCCGACTACGCCGCGATGGTCGGCGACCCGGCCCCGGCCGTCATGGGCAACACCACGCTGACCGTCATGGTGACGAACGTGAAGCTGACCGACATCGAGCTGCTCCAGGTGGGCCGCCAGGTGCACAGCTCCATGCACCGCGGCATCCAGCCGTTCCACACCATGAACGACGGCGACGTGCTGTTCGCGATGACCACGGACGAGGTGGACCTGGTGAGCGTCAAGCCCACCGGCTTCGGGACGCTCGCGTCGGAGCTCGCCTGGGACGCGATCCTGAGCGCGGTGGAGTAGCCCGATGCATGTCTTCCCCCGTTACGCCGCCAAGGACCCGGCCCAGGCGGTCGAGCTGGTCAGGCGGAACCCGTTCGCCCTGGTCGTCAGCACGGTGGACGGCGTGCCGGTCGCCACGCACGTCCCCGTCATCCTCGAGGAAGGCGTGCTCGAAGGCGGCGCGCTGCTCGGCCACATGGCCCGCGCCAACCCCCACTGGCGCTCCTTCGAGTCCTCGCCCGAGGTGCTCGTGGTCTTCTCCAGCGCGCACGGGTACGTCTCGCCCACCGTGTACGCGACCGACCCGGCCGTCCCGACCTGGGACTACGCGGCCGTGCACGTGACGGGACGGGTGGAACTGCTCGACGACGCGCTCGACGTGGTGGAGCGCACCGTCACGGCGCTGGAGTCGCTCCGCTCGCCCTCCTGGGAGCCGACCCCGGCGTCCAGGGAGAGGTTCGCGGCGCTCTTGCCGGGGGTAGTGGCTTTTCGGGTGCATGTGCATACCGAGAAGAGCATGTTCAAACTGAGCCAGGACATCGACGCCGAGCGGTACGCGCGCGTCCGCGCCTCGTTCGCGGCCGAGAACCCCAGGCTCGCCGACCTGATGGATGGTTCATGACTTTCCCCACCTTCACGTCCACGCAGATTGACCCCCGAGCCCGCGGCAAAGAACTCGGCACGCACCGGAGCAAGGCGATCCGTGCCAACCTCTCCGGCTACACCGACCTGTTCACCGTCGCGGGCGCCACCGCGACGCAGGTCCGTACGTGGGGCGAGCTGGCCATGGAGCGCACCGCCGACTGGGCGCCGCACCTGGCGGAGGAGATCGCGGGGATCGCGCGCGGCGCCGGCCTGGAGCCCTGGCAGGTCGCCGTCGTCAACGCGCGCACGGAGATCCTGGCCGCCATCGACGCGACCGGCGAGGGGGAGTGCTCCACCTCCGTCGTGCTGCCCGGGGCGGGGGAGGCGCCGCGCACGGTGCAGACGTGGGACTGGCACGACCACCTGCGCGACGCGCCCATGCTCTGGGAGCTGGAACCGCGTCCGGGGCACGTCGTGCGAACGTTCACCGAGGCCGGGGCGCTGGCCAAGATCGGGGTGAACACGGCCGGGCTCGGCATCCACTTCAACATCCTGCGCCACGACTCCGACACGGCCGACCTCGGCGTGCCCGTCCACCTGATCGCCCGCAGGATCCTGGACGAGGCCACCACGGTGGAGGAGGCCGCCGACATCGCGCGCTCGGCCACCGTCTCCGCCTCGACCGTCATCACGGCCGTGACCTCGTCGGACGCGGCCTCGATCGAGATCTCCCCGGCCGGCGTCGCGGTCATACCGCCGGAGCCCGACGGCGTGCTGCAGCACTGCAACCACTTCCTCGACCCCGCGCTGGCCAAGGACGAGCGGCATTCCACCGACCGGCCCAGCACGTACGCCAGGTTCCAGCACCTGCGGGCCAACACCGAGGGCCTGAGCAGCGACGACCACACCAAGCGGGCGCTGGCCATGCTCAGCCACGGCCCCGAGGACGCGCCCGTCTGCGCCCACCCGGACCAGACGATGCCGATCAACCAGCGGTGGGAGACCGTCGCGACGATCGCGCTGGACCTCTCCGCCGCGCGGCTGCGGGTGCACCAGGGCGGGCCGTGCCAGGTCACCGAGGCGACCTGGCAGACGTTCTGATCAGTGGAACGCGGCGATCCCGGTGAGCGCCTTGCCCAGGACCAGGGAGTGGATCTCGGACGTGCCCTCGTAGGTCAGCACCGACTCGAGGTTCACGGAGTGCCTGATCACCGGGTATTCGAGGGTGATGCCGCTCGCTCCGAGCAGCGTGCGGCACTTCCTGGCGATCTCCAGGGCCTCGCGCACGTTGTTCAGCTTGCCGGCGCTCACCTGCTCGGGGGTGATCGTCCCGGCCTCCTTCAGCCGGCCCAGGTGCACGGCGAGCAGCAGGCCCTTGCCCAGCTCCAGCGCCATGTCGGCGAGCTTCTCCTGGGTGAGCTGGAACGAGGCCAGCGGTCTGGCGAACACCTCGCGGTCGCCCGCGTACGCGATGGCCGTCTCCAGGCAGTCGAGCGCCGCCCCCATCGCCCCGAACACGATCCCGAACCGCGCCTCGTTCAGGCAGCCGAGCGGCCCCGACAGGCCCCGCGCGCCGGGCAGCATGGCCGCGTCCGGCAGGCGCACCCCGTCGAGCACCAGCTCGCTCGTCACGCTCGCGCGCAGCGAGATCTTGTGCTTGACGTCGTTCACGGTGAAGCCCGGGGTGCCCGCTGGGACCAGGAAGCCCCTGACACCCTCGTCCGTACGCGCCCACACCACCGCCACGTCCGAGACCGAGCCATTGGTGATCCACATCTTGGTGCCGTTCAGCACCCAGTCGCCGCCCTCGCGCTTGGCCGTGGTCCGCATGCCCGCCGGGTCGGAGCCGAAGTCGGGCTCGGTCAGGCCGAAGCAGCCGATGCGCTCGCCGGCCGCCATCGCGGGCAGCCACTCCTGCTTCTGCTCCTCGCTGCCGTACTTCCAGATGGCGTACATCGCGAGGGAGCCCTGCACCGACACCAGGCTGCGCAGCCCCGAGTCGGCCGCCTCCAGCTCCAGGCAGGCCAGCCCGTACGAGACCGCGCCCATGCCCGCGCAGCCGTACCCCTCCAGGTGCATGCCGAGCACGCCCAGCGAGCCGAGCGTGCGGGCCAGCTCGCGGGCCGGCAGTTCGCCGGTCTCGAACCACTCCGCGACGTTCGGGCGGATCTCCCGGTCGCAGACGCGCCTGACCGTGTTCCTGATCTCGCGCTCCTCCTCGGTGAGCAGCGTGTCGATGGCGAAGAGCGCGGTCGGGGTGATCATCGGATGGCCTCCGTATTTTGGATCCAATATTGAAAATCCAATATTGCACAGTTAGGGTTCGTTGACCATGGACCTTCTGAATCTCATCGGCGGCCGCTGGGTCGAGGGCGACGGCGAGGAGTTCGCCGACACCAACCCGGCCCGGCCCAGTGAAGTGGTCGCGCGGGGGCGTTTCGCCTCCGCAGCCGAGGTGGAGCGGGCCGTCGCCGCGGCCCGTGCGGCGGCGCCGGAGTGGGCGGCGATGCCGCACCACGCCCGCGCGGCGGTGCTCGTGGCCGCCGCCGACCTGGTGGACGCCGCCGCCGAGGAGTGGGGCGCCGAGCTGGCCCGCGAGGAGGGCAAGACGCTGCCCGAGGCGGTCGCCGAGGTACGGGGCTCGGCCCGGATCCTGCGCTACTACGCGGGCGAGGCCGACCGGGAGAGCGGCGAGATCTTCGCCTCCCCGCGGCCCGGCGAGAACGTCCTCGTGGTCCGCAAGCCGATCGGCGTGGCCGGGCTGATCACGCCGTTCAACTTCCCGATCGTCATCCCCGCCTGGAAGATCGCGCCCGCGCTCAGCTACGGCAACACCGTCGTGTGGAAGCCGTCGTCGCTGGTGCCGCTGCTGGCCTACCGGCTGGCGCAGGCGCTGACCTCGGCGGGGCTGCCGGACGGCGTGCTCAACCTCGTGTACGGCGAGGCCGAGGCCGGCTCGGCCATCGTGGACCACCCCGGCGTGGACGCGATCTCGTTCACCGGCTCCACGGCGGTCGGGCGGGCCGTGATCGCGCGCTGCGGCGAGCTGGGCAAGCCGGTGCAGACGGAGATGGGCGGCAAGAACGCCTCCGTCGTGCTCGCCGACGCCGACCTCGATCACGCGGCCGAGCAGGTCTGCCTGGGCGCGTTCCGCTCCACGGGCCAGAAGTGCACGGCCACCTCGCGGCTCATCGTGGCCTCCCCGGTCGCGGACGAGCTGCTGGAGCGGGTGGCCGAACGGGCCGCGCGCCTCGTGGTCGGCGACCCCCTGTCGCCCGGCGTCGAGATGGGCCCGCTGGTCAGCTCGGCCGCCCGGGACCGGGTGACGTCCGGGGTGGCGCGGGCCGTGGACGAGGGGGCCAAGCCGCTGGCGGGCTCCTCCCCGTACGACGGTGAGGGCTGGTTCGTGCCGCCGACCGTGCTCGACCTGCCGGGGACCGGGGTGGACTTCTGGCGTACCGAGCTGTTCGGGCCCGTGGTGGGCGTGGTGCGGGCGTCGGGGACCGAGGAGGCCCTGGGGCTGGCCAACCTCAGCGACCACGGCCTGTCGGCGGCCATCTTCACCAGGGACCTGGGGGTGGCCCTGCGGGCGGTCGATCGCCTGGACGTCGGCGTGCTGCACATCAACTCCGAGTCGGCCGGGACCTTCCCGTACGTGCCGTTCGGCGGGGTCAAGCAGAGCGGGTTCGGGCCCAAGGAGCAGGGGCGGGCGGCCCGCGAGTTCTTCACCCACACGATGACCGTCTACCTCGGGGCGCCGGCGTGAGCGAGCGTAGCGAGCGAACAATTGGACACAGCACCGGTCCGGTCGCGCGACCGACGAAGGAGGGCGCGTGACCGGTGCGCTGTCGGGGTTGCTGGTGGCGGACTTCAGCCGGGTGCTGGCGGGGCCGTACGCCACGATGCTGCTGGCCGATCTGGGCGCCGAGGTGGTCAAGGTGGAGCGGCCGGGCGCGGGGGACGACACCCGCGCCTGGGGGCCGCCGTACGCGCCCGACGGCGAGGCCACGTACTTCCTCGGCGTCAACCGCAACAAGCGCTCGATCGCCCTCGACCTGCGCGCGGACATCGAGGTCGCCCGGGCGCTGGCCGCCCGGGCGGACGTGGTGGTCGAGAACTTCCGGCCCGGCACGATGGACCGGCTCGGGCTCGGCTACCCCTCGCTGCGCGAGCTCAACCCCGGGCTGGTGTACTGCTCGATCACCGGGTTCGGGTCGGGACCCGGTGCCGGGCTGCCCGGCTACGACCTGATCGCGCAGGCGGTGGGCGGGCTGATGAGCGTCACGGGCGAGCCCGGCGGGCCCGGGACGAAGGCCGGCGTGGCGCTGGTGGACGTGATCACCGGGCTGCACGCCGGGCTGGGCATCCTGGCCGCGCTCCGCCACCGCGACAGCACCGGCGAGGGGCAGCACGTCGAGGTCTCGCTGCTGTCGTCCCTCCTGTCGGCGCTCACCAACCACGCCTCCGCCTACGCCGCCGCCGGAGTGGTCCCCCAGGCGATGGGCAACCGGCATCCCAGCATCGTCCCGTACGAGGTCTTCGAGGCCGCCGACCGCCCGATCGTGATCGCGGCCGGCAACGACCGCCAGTTCCAGGCCCTCTGCGGGGCGCTGGACCGCCCGGACCTCGCCGGGGACCCCCGCTACGCCACCAACGCGGACCGGGTCGCCGGCCGCATCGGGCTCGTCGCCGAGCTCAACGCGGCGCTGGCCGCCCGTACGGCCGACGAGTGGTTCGAGACGCTCACCGCCGCCGGGGTGCCCTGCGGCCCGATCAACGACCTGGCCGCCGCCTTCGCCCTGGCCGACGACCTCGGCCTGGAGCCCTCCGTACGGCTCGACGGCGTCGGCCAGGTCGCCAACCCGCTGCGGCTCAGCGCCACCCCGCCCTCCTACCGCCACCGGCCGCCCCGGCTGGGGGAGGACGAGGAATGGGTTCGTGAGATATTGGGGCGATGAGTTCGGACGAGGCACGACGCAGGCCGCCGACGGCCCAGCAGTTCGTGCTGGGCGAGCTCCGCCTTGCCATCACCACCGGGCGCCTGCGTCCCGGCGCCCCCATCCGGCAGGACGCGCTGGCCGAGGAGCTGCAGGTCAGCCGCGTCCCCCTGCGCGAGGCGCTCAAGACGCTCGAAGGCGAGGGCCTGGTCACCTACAAGGCGCACAAGGGCTACTGCGTCGCCATGCTCTCCCTCGACGACCTGCGCGAGGTCTACCGCATCCGTGAGCTGCTGGAGGAGGAGGCCGTCCGGCGGGCCGTCGAGCGGCTCACGGACGACGACCTCTCCCGGCTGGAGTCGGCCCAGGAGGAGGTCGAGCGGGCCGCCGCGGCGGGCGACGTGCTGGCCATGGCGACGGCCAACCGGCTGTTCCACATGACGCTGTTCGACTGCGCGGGCATGCCCCGGCTGGTCCGCCTGATCAGGACCCTGTGGGACACCACGGACGCCTACCGGTCGATGTACTACGGCGACGCGGGCAACCGGGAGCGGGTCGTCAAGGAGCACCGCGCCACCCTCGACGCCCTGCGCCGCCTCGCCGCCGACGAGGCGGTGAGGACCCTCGACATCCACCGCGCCCACGCGGTCGCCGAGCTGGAGTCGCTCCTCGACCACCCCGCCTGATCGGGGGAGCCGGAGCGGTTACGGGGCGCAGTGGTCGCGGCAGCCGCCGAAGCGCGCCAGGTCCGGTTTCGCGAACGCCGTCCCCGCGCTGCCGGCCAGCGCCTCCGTCATCGAGGACTTCCAGATCGGGCCGGGGATCGACGTGCCCTCGACGTGCCGGTAGCGACGACCGCCGATGGTGATGTCCGACAGCTTGTGCTTGACCGTGCCGCGCGGGTCGCCGAGCGCGACGGCGGAGGCCAGGTCGGGGGTGTAACCGGCGTACCAGGCGGTGGAGAACTCGTCAGCGGTGCCCTCCATGCCCGCCGCGTCCCGGCCGAGCCCCTTGAGCGGGCCCTTGGCCAGCGCCTCCGCCAGCACGCCGGTCACCGCGTCGGCGACCGCGGGCTCCAGCGCCTCCTGACACCGCGCCGGGAAGGAACGCATGACGCCCGTGTCGCCGCGCACCTCCGTGACCAGCCGCGGCTCGCACTGCCTGCCGTGCGCCGCGAGGGTGGCGTACGAGCCGGCGAGCGAGACCGGGTCCACCTCGTTGATCCCCAACGAGAACGTCTCGAATTCCTGGAACGGCAGGCCGTCGGCCCGCTTGAGCCCGAGGCGCTTGGCCGCCTGCACGCTTTCGCACAGACCGACCTTCTCCGTCAGCTTCATGAAGAACGTGTTCTCGGCGGTCCGGGTGCCCGAGCGCAGGGTCGTGAACGCGCCGTGGTCGCGCTGCCTGTTGACGATCGAGAACGACGGCTCGGCGACGTTCTGGCCTTTGCAGTTCTTGATCGCGTGGTAGTTCGCCGCCCGATACTGGCTGAGGTAAGGGAAGCCGTCGTCATAACGCATGCCGCTCCCCAGCGCGGCCGTCAGCGTGTACACCATCGCCGTGGTGCCCTGCTGGAAGCCGAACCGGTCGGTGGGCGGTTCGGCGCCGGGTCCGGGCGCCCGGCTGGCGGCCAGGGCCCTGATCTCGCCGGTGCCCGGCACGATCATGGCCTGGGCGGCGACCGGCGCGTCCTCGCGGCGCACGTACCGGTCGATGCCCTGCTGGGCGGCGCGCTGCACGCGCTGGTCGATCGCCGTCACGATGGTCAGGCCGCTGCGGCGGAGCAGGTCCTCGTCGAGCTCCTCCTTCGCCTGAATGCAGACGTACGGGTAGCGGCTGGCCGCGCAGTCGCCGGTGAGCTCCTCCAGGACCGCGCCCCGGGCGTCCACCAGCACGTTGGGACGCACGACCACGGGCGCGACCGCCAGGCGCTCACGCGGCGGCGGGTTGTCGCCGCCGCCGCGCAGTAACAGGAAGCCGCCGGCCAGAAGCGCCCCCGCCCCCACGGCGGCCACGACGACGCGGAGCGGTTTCATGGCTCACCTCGGGGGCTCGCGGATCTTCAGGGACAACCCGCATTATGAGCCATCATGACTGCAAAGAGCCCCAGAAGGCGCAATTGCTGGCGCCGGCGGTGTCGGTCAGGTGGATGCCGCCGCGGCCCGGCGCCAGGCTGAGCACGTCGCCGGAGCCGCTGAAGCGCGGCCAGCGCGGGACCCAGGGGGCGTTCGGGTGGCCGTCGCGGGCGAACGACGTCCAGTAGCCGATCATGGCGTTCGACAGCTTCTCCTGCTCGGCGTTGAGCCGGCCGAGCAGGCCGGGGAACAGGTAGACCAGCTCCGTCGCGTGCTCGGCGCCCTCCTCGAAGCCGGGCACGTCCATCAGCGGCGGCGCGGCGCGGTCGGCGAACTGGTAGGCGTAGACCTCGACCCCGGCCCGGGAGAGCAGGCCGAAGGCGTCCTGGTGCGTGCAGGTGGCGAGCGGGCCGGTGCCGTGGGTCAGCATGGTGGCCAGCCCGATCCGCAGGTCGGGGCCCGTGGCGGGATAGCGGGCCAGGACCTGGCCGGCGTTGGCCCCGTACGTGGCGCGCACGAACTGCTCGTATTGCGCCTGCGTGATCGGCTTCGGGTAGGTCAGGCCGGCGTACAGGCGCATCTCGTCGAGCGTGTTGCCGTGCATGACGGGCACGCGGTTGATCCGGCCGCTCTCGATCGCCGCGCGGGGCTGGAGCGGCAGCACGTGGTCGCCGCCCGCGACCGGGTACGGGTTGTGGCCCCGGAACGCCTCCAGCAGCGTCTTGACGGGCAGCGCCCGCAGGCAGGCGGCGGCCCCGGCGGCACAGCCCACGGCCGCGGCGAACCTGGCCCCCTCGGCCTCGGCCTGCTCCTCGGTGCGGGTGGGGGAGGAGCAGCTGAAGCTCTGCACGATCGCCTTGTCGAACAGCCCGGCGGCGGTGGGCGAGGCCAGGTCGGCGCAGATGTCGGCGGCTCCGGCGGACTCCCCGAACACCGTCACGTTGCGGGGGTCGCCGCCGAACGCCGCGATGTTCCGCCGCACCCAGCGCAGCGCCGCCTGCTGGTCGAGCAGCCCGTAGTTGCCGCTCTGGTAGCGCTCGCCCGTCTCCAGCGCGGGGTGCGCCAGCCAGCCGAGCGCACCCAGCCGGTAGTTGACGCTCACGACCACGACGCCGCCCCGGGTCGCCATCCTGGTCAGGTCGTAGAAGGCGGGGTTGCCGCCGGCGTTGCCGCCGCCGTGCAGCCACACCATGACCGGCCGGTCGCGGCCCCTGCGCGGCGCGGTGACGTTGAGGTAGAGGCAGTCCTCGCCGTACGACGTCTTGCCGCCGTAGGGCTCGGCGAGCTGCGCGCACTGGCTGCCGAAGGCCGTCGCGTCGCGGACGTCCGTCCACGGCTTGGCCGGCTGCGGCGGCCGCCATCGGAGCGGGCCCGTGGGCGGCTGGGCGTACGGGATGCCGCGGAAGGCCCGGTGGTCCTTGCGCACCTCGCCTTTGACCATGCCCTTGTCGGTGCGCACCAGCGCGGACGGGGCCGACTCGGCGGCGACGGGAGTGGTGGTCATGACCAGGGAGAGTGCCGCCGCTGCGGCGCGAACGAGTCTCACTGGGCCCCCTATAGTTACCGTACGTAATCCTTCCGTTCCCGAACGTACACGATGAGGGGGTGTGGAACTACTGATTTATGCGCCCGGCCAGGTCGGCCACGGCGCCCACGACCTCGTCGCCGGCCAGCATGACCAGGTCGTTGTGGCCCGCCCCGGCGACCTCGACGGTCGTGGCCCGCTCGCCCGCCGCCTCGGCGACCGCCCTGCTGAGCCGCGGGGGCACGATCGTGTCGCGGGTGCCGTACACGACGACGACCGGCGCCCGCACCCGCCGGATGCTCTCCGCGACCGGGAAGCGGTCCCGCAGCAGCGTCCTGACCGGCAGGAACGGGTAGTTGGCCCGCCCGGCGGCGGCCAGGTCGGTGAACGGCGAACGCAGCACCAGGCCGTCGGGCGGGCGCTCCAGGGCGAGCCGGGTGACCACGGCCGCGCCCAGGCTCTCGCCGAAGTAGATGATGCGGGTGTCGCCGAGGTGGTCGCGGGCGGCCAGGGCGTCCTGGCGCAGCCCCTCCTCCGTCGGGCTGCCGGGGTTGCCGCCGTAGCCGCGGTAGTCCATGAGGAGCACCGCGAACCCGTGCTCCGACAGCGCGCGGGCCAAGGGGGCGCGGTCGCGCCGGTTGCCCCCGTTCCCGCCCGCGATCAGGACGGTCACGCCGCGGGTGCCGGGGACGTACCAGGCCGCGAGCCGGAGCCCGTCGCCGGTCGTGAACGTGACGTCCCGCGCGCCCGGGACGACCTCGGCGGCGGGCGGCACGGGCGCGCCGTCGGGCAGGTAGATCAGCCGCCGCTGGAACACCCACAGCAGGGCGAGCAGCAGGAGCAGCACCGCGACCACCACGGGAGCGGCGCGCGTCAGCGTGGTCACCCTGCCACTATGCAACGCCGCCCGCCCCGAAGCGGCTCCGGCTCAGCCGGAGACGACGCGGCCCGCCTGGACGACGTGCCTGAAGTGGGCGGGGTCCGCGAGGACGCCGATGTCGGCCAGCGGATCGCCGTCGAGCACGAGCAGGTCCGCGTGCGCCCCCACGGCCAGCGTGCCGACCTCGCCCGCCATCCCGACCAGCTCCGCCGCCCCGGTCGTCGCGGCCCGCAGCACGTCGATCGGCTGCTGCACCTCCCGCCGCAGCCGGAACTCGTGGTTCTGGTGCCGGTGCATGCCGCCGAGCAGGTCGGTCCCGTACGCCAGCCGCACCCCGCCCCGCGCGGCCCGCTCCAGCGCGACCAGCCCGGCCTCGAGCACCTCGTCCACCTTGCGCCAGCTCCGCTCGGGCAGCCCGAACGTGAGCCCTTCCTCCTTGAGCGCCCAGTACGTCACCAGCGTCGGCACCAGGAACGCGTCGTGCCGCCGGAACAGCTCCACGCTCGTGTCGTCGATCAGGTTCCCGTGCTCGATCGAGCGCACTCCGGCCTCGAGCGCCCGGTTGACGGCCCGGGCGGTGTAGGCGTGCGCGGCGACGTACCGGTTGGCCGCCTCGGCCTCCTCGACGACCGCGCGCAGCTCGTCCATGGAGTACTGGGTCGAGTCGATGCGGTCGGTCGGGGAGGCCACGCCGCCGGAGGCCATGACCTTGATGTGGTGCGCGCCCTTGCGCAGCTCGTCGCGGGCGGCGACGCGGACGGCGTCGACCCCGTCGGCCACGCGGCCGACGCCGGCGCAGCAGGGGTGATCGTCCTGCTGGTGCTCGCCCCGGCCGCGGAAGTCGGCGTGGCCGCCGGTCTGGCTCAGCCCCTTGCCGCAGAACAGCAGCCGTGGCCCCCGGATCAGCCCCTCGGCCTGCGCGTCGGCCAGCCCGAAGTCGGCGCCGGACGCGTCGCGCACCGTGGTGAAGCCCCGGTCGAGCATCCCGCCCATGATCTGGGCGCTGTGCGCGGCGACGTAGGAGGGGGACATGGAGCCGAGCGTGCCGAGGTTCGCGGTGGAGGCGGTGACGTGCACGTGCGCGTCGATCAGCCCCGGCACCACGTGCGCACCGGCGAGGTCGATCACCCGCGTGCCGTCCGGCGCGCTCAGCCGGGGTCCCGTCTCGGCGACCCGGCCGTCCGCGCAGCGCAGGTCGCCCTCGGCGTACTCGCCGCTCGTCACGTCCAGGACCCGGGCATTACGCAGCAACAAGCTCATGCCGCACCTCCACGAAGCGCCGGGACGGCGAGCGGCGCGAGCGAGCGCGCCACGGCCACCGACTCCTCGTCGTAGCTTCCCTCGGCGTCGAGGATGTTCAGCACGCCGAGCACCTCCCCCTGGTCGACCACCGGGACGTTGATGATCGTCCCGCAGCCCAGGCTCTCGATCAGCTCGTGGTCGGCGAAGATCTCCCGTACCGCGGCCCGGTCCTTGCCGAAGTACGGCTCCCGGCCCTCGATGCACCGCGCCAGCCAGCCCTGGGCGACCTCCACGGTCTTCTCCCCGCCCACCGGATACTGCTCGGGATGGCTGGTGTGGACGCGGCGCAGCGCCCGCCGTTCCGGCACCCAGGCCAGGACCGTGAACAGCCGCACTCCCACCTCCCGCCGCACGGTCTCTTCAAGCTCACTCAATCCGGTCATTTGCTCGCCTCCTTGGCGGGTTCCGTCAGCTCCTCAAGTGATCTCCCGGCCGTGGCCAGGCCGAACACGACCACGCACACCACCCCGACCACCAGCACCGCCGTCGTCAGGCCGAACACGCCGCCGAAGCCGAGGCTCGCCGCCGACAGCCCGATGATCGTCGGGGCCAGGATGCTGCCGACTCGCCCGAACGCGCTCGACAGGCCCGTTCCGGTGGCGCGGATCCAGGTGGGGAAGACCTCGGGCGTGTACGAGTAGACGCCCGCGTACGTGCCGTTCAGGAAGAACGACAGCACCGCTCCCGCGAGCGTGATCGTGGCGGGCGTGTCCATCTGCGACAGCCAGAACGCGCTGACCGCCGAGCCGGACAGGTAGATCGCGATGGTGTTCTTGCGGTCGAGTCGCTCCGACAGCCAGGCCGCGGAGAAGTAGCCGGGGACCTGCGCCAGATAGATGATGATCGAGAACTCGAAGCTCTTGGTCACCGTGATGCCGCGCTGCACGAGCAGGGTGGGGATCCACGAGAAGAACCCGTAGTACGAGAACGTGATCACGAACCAGATCAGCCACGTCACAGCCGTCCGCCTGGCCATGACCGGGCTCCACAGGAACCGGAGCGCGCTGATCAGGTTGACCCCGGCCGCCTTGGTGGCGGGGTCGCTGGCTGGCTGGGCGGCCGGCTCGGGCACCGGCGGGAGCGGCTGTCCGGTGGCCCGCTCGACGCGGCGTTCGAGGTCGGCGACCACCGCCTCGGCCTCGTCCACGCGGCCGTTCTGCAGCAGGAAGCGCGGCGACTCCGGAAGCGAGCGGCGCCACCACAGCAGCATGACGATCGGCAGCGCGGTGATCACCTGCGCGATCCGCCAGCCGTCGTCCATCGTCGGCACCACGAAGCGGCCGATCAGCGCCGCCATCACGAACCCGAACGAGAAGAACCCGGCCAGCGCGCCGATGAACCATCCGCGCCGCTTCGCCGGCACGAACTCGGACAGGAACGGCGCGATGATCGCGCTCTCCGCGCCCGCGCCGGCCCCGGCCAGCACCCGGGAGCCCAGGAAGATCTCATAATTCGGGGCGAACGCGGCGACCACCGAGAAGGCGGCGTAGAAGGCGAGCGCGTACATCATGACCTTCTTGCGGCCGATACGGTCGCCGAGCAGGCCCGCGACGGTCGCGCCGAACAGGAACCCGAACGGCGTCGCGGACCCGATGAGGCCGAGCTGGCCGTTGGACAGGCCCCAGGCGTCCTGCGCGCTGGGGAGCAAGAATGCCACGACGGCCGAGTCCATGCCGTCGAAGGTGTAGCCGAGGCCGCCGATGAGGAGGAGCAGGTAGTGAGGGCGGCTCAGAGGGAGCCGGTCCAGACGGGCCAACAGGGTCATTGAACAACACCTTCCCGAGGTCATGGCCCCTTCAGGTTGATTGCGAAGCAACATATAGTGCGAAATATCCGAAATGCAATGGTCTTTGCAGGATGGCAGCGGAAAGGGACACGGTGACAGAGCAGGCCGCGGACAGCTTCGAGGAGTGGTTGCGGACCCGGGTGCCCCCGCGCGGGCTGCGCGGCAAGGCGGCCGCGGTGCTGGAGATCCTGCTCTCCCAGCCGCGTCGGGCGTCGTTCGAGTCCGCGGCTGACCTGGCGCAGGTCGCGGGGGTGAACGTGGCGACCGTGACGCGTACGGCGCAGGCGCTCGGGTTCGCCGGGTGGCCGGCGCTCCAGCAGGAGCTGCGGGCGCGCTACCTGTCCTCGCTGAGCGCCGGCCAGGTGGCCGCCGAGCACCGTGGCACCGGCTCGCCCAGCTCCCGCTCGCTCCGGCGCGACCTGGACAGCCTCGCGCTGCTGAACCGCCGCCTCGACGAGGGCGTCCTGCTCACGATCGCCGAGGCCGTGGCCGCGGCGGGCCGTACCGTGATCGTCGCCGACGGCAGCTACGCGGCCGTCGGGCTGGCCCTGGCCCACAACGCCCGCCTGGCGGGCTATCCCGTCACGGCCGTGACCAACGGCGACGCGGAGCTGGCCAACGCGGTGGCCGCGCTCGGCGCCGGTGACGTGCTGGTGGCGATCAGCTTCTGGCGCCTGTACGAGAGCACGGTCCTGGCCGCGAACGTCGCCCGCTCGCGCGGGGTGCGGGTGTTCGCCCTCACGGACGCGGCCAGTCCCGCGCTGGCCGAGGCGGCCGAGGAGGTGGTCATGGTGCCGGCGGAGGGGGAGGCGTTCTTCCCGTCGCTGACGGCGGGCATGGCGGTCGCCCAGGCCCTGGTCACCCAGCTCGCCGCCGTGGACCCGGCCCGTACGGGCGCCTCGATCGAGGCGGCGGAGGCCATGTGGACGCGCTTCGGCCTGCTGCACCGCCGCCCGGCCACCCCTACACCCCCCAGTCCGCCGAGGCCTTAGTTATGTGAGCCTTGCCTATTCGAGAATGCCTGTAACAAAATCGGTTCCAGGCGGAAACCCTCGAAGCGCGGAGGCTCACACATGACGATCACCGCCGAACCGGCGGCCCCCGTGGCGTCCCCGCCCGAGGACGGCGGGCCCGCTCCCGACCGCGCCGCGTTACTGGCGCTGCTCGCCCCCATCCGCCCGAGGCTGGTCGCCGCCGCCGTGCTCCAGGTGGTGTACGCCGTCTCGGCGCTCGTGCCGTTCGTGTGCGTGGCCGAGCTGGCCCGGGTGCTGCTGAGCCCGGCCCCCGAGGCCGGCCGGGTCTGGCTGATCGCCGGGATCGCGGTGGCCGGGCTGCTGGTCAGGTTCACGTCGTTCGGCCTGGCCGGGGCGATCACCCACTTCGCGGACGCCGACCTGCAGCTCCACCTGCGCCGCCGGATGGCCGCGCACCTGTCGCGGGTGCCGCTGGGCTGGTTCGGCGAGCGCAACTCGGGCCAGGTCAAGAAGGTCCTTCAGGACGACGTGCGCGAGATGCACCACCTCGTCGCGCATGCCCTGCTCGACCTGCTCGCCGCCGTGGTGACCCCGCTGGCCGCGCTCGCCTACCTGCTGTACGTCGACTGGCGGCTCACGCTCGTCGTGCTCATTCCGGTGCCGCTGTTCGCCGTCGCGTTCGCGGTCATGATGCGCGGCTACGACGAGCAGATGCGGCGCTGGAGCGAGGCGAACACCAGGATCAGCGCCGCCGTGGTCGAGTTCGTGCAGGGGATCGCGGTGATCAAGACGTTCGGGCAGGCCAGACGCTCCTACCGGCGCTTCGCCGAGGCCGCCGACGACTTCGCCGAGTTCTTCGGCGCCTGGGTGCGGCCCATGCTCAGGCTCAGCGGCGTCTCGAACGCGCTCATCTCGCCCCCGACCATGCTGCTCGTGGCCACCGCGGGAGGCGTCGTGTTCGCCGCGAACGGCTGGCTGGCGCCGGTGGACGTGCTGCCGTTCGTGCTGGTCGGGGTGGCGCTGACGGCGCCGTTCCTCACCCTGGACATGGGCTCGATGCGGCTGCGGCGCGCGGCCGAGTCGGCCGGGCGGGTGGCCGCGCTGCTGGCGACGCCGCCGCTGCCCGAGCCCGCCGAGCCGACCCGTCCGCAGGGCCGCCGGGTGGAGTTCCACGACGTGTCGTTCTCGTACGACGGGAGCACGCCGGTGCTGCGCGGGGTGGACCTGACCCTGAGGCCCGGCACCGTGACCGCGCTGGTCGGGCCGTCGGGCTCGGGCAAGTCCACGCTGGCCAAGCTGCTGCCCCGCTTCTACGACCCCGGCTCGGGCCAGGTGACGGTGGGCGGCGTGGACGTGCGCGACATCGGCTCCGCCGAGCTGTACCACCACGTCGGCTTCGTCCTCCAGGACGTGCAGCTCCTGCGCGCGTCCGTCGCGGACAACATCGCGCTCGGCCGCCCCGATGCGGGGCGCGAGGAGGTCGAGCGGATGGCCCGCGCGGCCCAGATCCACGACCGGATCACGGAGCTGCCGCGCGGCTACGACTCGGTGATCGGGGAGGACGCCCACCTGTCGGGCGGCGAGGCGCAGCGCGTGTCGATCGCCCGCGCGCTACTGGCCGACGCGCCGATCCTGGTGCTGGACGAGGCCACCGCGTTCGCCGACCCGGAGTCGGAGTCGGCCATCCAGGACGCGCTGTCCACGCTGGTGGCCGGGCGCACGCTGCTGGTCATCGCCCACCGGCTGGGCACGATCACCGGCGCCGACCAGATCGCGGTGCTCGACGGCGGCCGGATCGTCGAGCGCGGCACCCATGACGAGCTCCGCGCGGCCGGCGGGCTCTACACCCGGCTGTGGGCGGCCCACGTACGCGACGACGATCGGGATTGGACCCGGGCATGATCGGAGAACTGGGCGCCGTACTCGGCCCCGAGCACGGGGCGCGCCTGCGCCGCAGCCTGCTCGCGATGATCGTGTACGGCGTGCTGCAGGGCGCGTCGTTCGCGATGCTCGTGCCGGTGCTGCGCGCGCTGCTGTCCGGCGAGGCGGCCGGACCGTGGCTCGCGGCCTTCGCCGCCGTGGTCGCGGCCACCGCCGTCGCCTCCTACCAGCAGTCGCAGTACGGCTACGCGGTCGGCCTGGCCGCCCTGCGCACGCTCTACCACCGGATGGGCGACCACGTGGCCGGGCTGCCGGTCGGCTGGTTCAGCGCCGATCGGGTGGGCCGGCTCGGGCAGCTCGCGGGCAAGGGCGTCATGGACGTGATGAGCGTGCCCGCCCACCTGCTCCAGGTCGTGGTGACCTCGGTGACCGCGCCGGCGACCGTGCTGGTGTGCATGTTCGTGTTCGACTGGCGGCTGGGGCTGGCGGCCCTGGTCACGGCGCCGTTCCTGTGGCTGGCGTTCCGCTGGACGCAGAGCCTGGTGCAGCGCAGCGACACCGCGATGGACGACGCGGGGGCCGAGGGGGCCGACCGCGTGGTGGAGTTCGCCCGGCAGCAGGCGTCCCTGCGGGCGTTCGGGCGCACGGCGGACGGCTACGACCTGCTCGACGACGCGCTGGTGCGGCAGCGGTCGGCGCTGCGGCGCCTCCTGCGGACCACGCTGCCCGGCCTCGGAACGGTCGCGCTGACCGTGCAGCTCGCCTTCACCGCGATCCTGCTGGTGGGCTGCTCGCTGGCGCTCGGCGGCGCGGTGGACGTGCCGGAGCTGGTCGGGGTGCTGGTCCTGGCCGTGCGGTTCACCGAACCGCTGCTCGCCGCCGCCGACGTGGGCGGCGAGCTGCGCATGGCACGGGGCGCGCTGCGGCGCATCCGCGACGTCCTGACCACGCCGCCGCTGCCGTCCGGCGGCACGGCGCGGGCCGGTGAGCCGTCGATCGAGCTGGACGGGGTGAGCTTCGCCTACGACGAGCGGCCGCTGCTGCGGGACGTGAGCTTCACCGTCGCGCCCCGCACGGTGACCGCGCTGGTCGGGCCCTCCGGGTCCGGCAAGACCACGCTCACCCGTCTCATCGCCCGCTTCTGGGACGCCTCCGCCGGGTCGGTCCGGGTCTGCGGGAACGACGTGCGCGACTACCCGCCCGAGGACCTGATGGCCCAGCTGTCGATCGTGTTCCAGGACGTGTACCTGTTCGAGGGCACGCTGGAGGACAACATCCGGCTGGGGCGGCCGGACGCCACGGACGAGGAGGTCCGCGAGGCGGGCCGGCTGGCGCGCGTCGAGGAGATCGCCGCGCGGCTGCCCGGCGGCTGGCAGGCGAGGGTCGGCGAGGCCGGGGCGACCCTCTCCGGAGGCGAGCGCCAGCGGGTGTCCATCGCCCGCGCGATCCTCAAGGATGCGCCGATCGTGCTGCTGGACGAGGCCACCGCCGCGCTGGACCCGGAGAACGAGTCCGCTCTGATGGACGCGCTGGCCACGCTCGCCCGCGACCGGACGCTGCTGGTGATCGCGCACCGGCTGACCACGATCGCCGCCGCCGACCAGATCGTCATGCTGGAGGGCGGTGTGATCGCCGAGCGCGGCACCCACCAGGAGTTGCTGGACGCGGGTGGCCGGTACGCTGCGTTCTGGGAAGAACGCGCGCGGGCCCGCGGCTGGCGCCTCGTACGCGCCTGACCGGTGGACGGCCCGGCGCGACGCGATCGACGGCGGTAGGGGGCTCGATGGGTGAAGAGACGACGGCGCGGGAGTGGCGCGTGCTGGGCCGCCCGCGGGGCCGCCCGCCGCGCATCACCCGGCCTGACATCGCCGACGCCGCGCTGGCCGTCGGGTTCGACAACCTGACCCTGGCCACCGTGGCCGACCGCCTCCGGGTCGCCCACTCGGCCCTCTACCGCCACGTGGCCGACCGCGAGGAGCTGGTCATCGTGGCCATCAACCGCGCGATCGGCAAGGCGGACTGGCCGGAGCCGACCGGCGAGTGGCGCTCGGACCTGGAGGCGCAGGCCGGGGCGCTGTGGGCGCTGCTGGAGGCGCATCCCGGCCTGATCAAGGAATTCCTCAAGCTCAAGCGCTTCCCCGACGAGGTGATGCACCGCTTCGGCGCGGCCGTCCAGCGCCTGATCGGCTACGGCTTCGCGGTGGAGGACGCGTTCCTTGCCGTCGACACCGTCTTCGACCTGGCGATCGACGTCTTCGGCAGGGGCCAGCAGCTGGACGCGCCCGCGGGCGGCTCCGCCGGCACGGCCAAGGTCCGCGACAGCTCGGCCGACGCCTGGGCCGAGGCGGTCGGCCCGGAGGTGGCGCCCGTCATGCGGCGGGCGCTGTCGGAGCCGGCCTCCGTGTGGTTCAACCGCAAGCTCGGCCTCGTCCTGGACGGCATCGCGGCCGGCCTGGCCCCCTAGCCAGAAGCGCTGCCGTCCTCACAACCAGCTGGCGCGGACGGCGGCGGCCGAGGCGTCGTCCGGCGGGGTCGCGAGGGCGCCGGAGTGGACGCCGTCGAGCAGGCGGGCGACGGTCTCGACGATCTCCCCGGCACGCTCGCGCAGGCCGGTCACGTCCGCCGGGCTCACCTCGCCGCGGTCCACCCCGACCTCGTCGAGCACACCCTCCAGGTCGGCCAGCCGTCCGCTCAGCCACTTCAGCGGCTCGCCGGAGAGCTCCTTGTCGAACACCCGCCTCCCCGGCTCCCACCCGTCGATGCCGGGGTGATGGTGGGTGCGGTCGAAGCTGCCGGGCGTGCTGTCGACCGACTCCAGCAGGTCAACCCGCCAGAGGGGGCGTTCGACGGTGATGGGCCGGGCCGAGTAGATCGACCCGTTCAGCTCGCCGGGATGCAGCTTCCGCAGCTCCAGGCGTACGCCGCGCTCGGCGCCCTCCTGTCCCCTGATCGGGTCGGGGTCGACGAAGTAGATGTCGCTCACCGCGACGCCGATGCGTTCGAAGCCGAAGACATAGAGCATGGGGCACCACTCCTTCATGAAAGCCGGGAGTCGGGACCTTCATGGACGTACCCACTTGAAGCCGGGGCGATCGCTCAGTGGAGCCGGTAGCCGATCTGCCCCGCCGGTTCGGCCGGGCCCCTGCTCAGCAGCAGCGTGCCGAGCCAGATGAGCGCCATGCCGACCGGCGTCAGGGCCGGTTCGAGCAACCCCCCGATCAGCACCGCCACGCCCGTGGCCGTGACGGCCGCGCTCAGCACCGTGACCCGCCGCAGCGCCGCGAGCACGGACGCCAGCGCGACCAGGGCGGCGAAGGCGGCCCCGTAGACGAACGGCTCCCACGCCGCGACGCGCGGGCTCTCGAACCTGTTGTAGAGGTCGACGGCGAGACCGACGACGTTGGCGGCCGTGCTGAGCAGCGCCACCGCCGTGGCGGCGTCCGCCGCCGCCCGCCACCCGCCCGTCACGGGCCCGGCTATACGGCGCAGCGCCAGGAGCATGACGCCGAACATCAGGAACCCGGCCAGCAGGACCGCGTGCGCGGCCGCCCACCACGGCCCGCCGACGGCATCGGCGCCGGGGAGGCGCGTGAGGAGACTGCCGGCGAGCAGCGCGGCGGGGGCCGCGGTGAAGGAGAACTGGGTGAGGCGGTTCATGAGGCCCACGATGCCTCCTCGGGTCAGGGGCGCTCATCGGTGATCGCCCCTGACTTTCCCCTGATCTCCCCGGTCAGGCGAAGTAGCGCAGCCAGACGTACGCCCAGGCCATCAGCGTGCTGATGACGGTCACGACGATGCCGTACCGGGTGAACTGCCAGAAGGTGATCTTGTGTCCGGAACGCGCGGCGATGCCGAGGGCCACCACGTTCGCGCTGGCCGCCACCGCCGTGCCGTTGCCGCCGAAGTCCGCGCCCAGCGCGAACGCCCACCACAGCGCCTGCCCGGTGCTCGGGTCGGGGATCTGCGCGACCACACCCTCCACGATCGGGGCGGTCGTGGCGACGTACGGGATGTTGTCGAAGAACGCGCCCAGCACGCCCGAGCCGAACAGCAGCGCCGTCGCGGCGACGAAGTAGTCGTCGCCCAGCGCGCCCAGGGCCCACGTGCCGATCGCCCCGATGACACCCGTGTGGACCAGGCCCGCGACCATGACGAACAGGCCCATGAAGAAGACCAGCGTGGACCACTCGACCTCGCGCAGCACCTCGTGGACGTCCGTGCGCGAGACCATCAGCATCACCCCGGCCCCCACGAGGGCCACGATCGACGGGTCGACGTGAGCCACCGCGTGCAGCGCGAACCCGGCGATCACCAGGCCCAGCACCACCAGGCAGCGGGTCAGCAGCCGCGGGTCGGTGATGGCCCGCCGCTCGTCCAGCGCCATCACCGCCGCGGAGTGCCCGGCGTCATAGTGGAACGACCCGCGGAACAGCACCCGCGTGAGCAGCACGAACACGGCGAAGACGACCACCACGATCGGCGCCATGTGGACGAGGAAGTCGTTGAACGTCAACCCCGCCCGGCTGCCGATGATGATGTTGGGCGGGTCGCCGATGAGGGTCGCGGCGCCGCCGATGTTGGAGGCCAGCACCTCCGCGATGAGGTACGGCTGGGCGGGGATGCGCAGCCGGTCGCACACCATCACGGTGACCGGCGCGACCAGCATGATCGTGGTGACGTTGTCGAGGAAGGGCGAGGCGATGGCGGTGATCGCCATCAGCATGACCATCAGCCGGTACGGCCTGCCCTGCGACCGCTTGGCGGCCCAGATGGCGAGGTAGTCGAAGACCCCCGTCTGCTTGATGATCCCCACGATGATCATCATGCCGAACAGCAGGAAGATGACGTTCCAGTCGATGCCTTCGTGCTCGGAGAAGAACACCTCCGCGCCCGGGACCAGGCCCAGGACGGCCATCAGCCCGGCGGCGATGAGCACCACCTTGACCTTGTCGGCCTTCTCGGTGGCGATGAAGAAGAACGCGACCAGGAAGATCGCGAGGGCTACGTATGCGCTCATCCGTCACGCCCCGGCGGCCCGGACCGGGCGGCGGGGCATGACGATACAAGGCGGGATTGGCGGCACACGACTATCGACCTCCGGGGTCGGAACGGGTTCGGGCTTGGTGAGCCGCCGCTCCAGGATGATCGTCTCGTCGCGCGCGCCGCTTCGAGGACATCCTTCGCGGGCGGCGGCTCCGTCCCAGTCTCGTGGCCCGGGCGGGCCCGGCACCATCGGGTCCAGCACCCATACCGGGAGGGACGGAGCATGTAGGGACGTCCCGCAGGATGGGGGTCAGGCCGGATCGACAACCGGACCGGGAGACAAAGAGGCTGGTGAAATGACCGAGAGGGCGAAGAGGACGGCCGGGAGCCCGGCACAGGCGCTGTTCCGGCGACTGTTCATGATCAACGGGCTGGTGTTCGCGGTGGCCACGCTCGTCCTCGCGATCTCACCGGCCACCGTGTCCGCGCCCCTCGTGCTGGCCGAGGTGCCGGTGCTGATCGTCGGCCTGGCGCTGATGCTGGCCGCCAACGCGCTGCTCCTGCGCCGCAGCCTGGCCCCGCTGGACGCGCTGACCACGCTCATGCAGCGCGTGGACCTGCTGCGTACCGGCGAGCGGCTGACCGACGGCGGCAACAGCGACCTCACCCACGTGATCGCCACGTTCAACGCGATGCTCGACCGCCTGGAGGCCGAGCGCAGCGCCAGCAGCGGCCACGCACTGGCCGCCCAGGAGGGCGAGCGGCGGCGCATCGCCCGCGAGCTGCACGACGAGATCGGCCAGAGCCTGACCGTGGTGCTCCTCGGCCTGAAGCGGGTGGTCGACCGCGCGCCGGACGACCTGCGCGAGGACCTGCACGGCGTGCAGGAGACCGTACGCGCCAGCCTCGACGAGGTCCGGCAGGTCGCTCGCCGGCTGCGGCCCGGCGTGCTGGAGGACCTCGGGCTGCACGCCGCCTTGAGCGCCCTGTGCAGCGACGTCTCGCAGATGAGCGGGGTCCAGGTGACCCGCGCCGTCCAGCACGACCTGCCCGAGCTGGGCGCGGACGTCGAGCTCGTGCTGTACCGGATCGCGCAGGAGAGCCTCACGAACATCGCCAGGCACGCCCGCGCCACGCGTGCCGAGCTGTCACTGGCCACGCACGACGGGCGGCTGACCCTGCGTGTCACCGACGACGGACAGGGCGGCGCGCGCCAGGACGGGGCCGGGATCCGGGGCATGCGCGAGCGAGCCCTGCTGATCGGCGCCCGCCTGACCGTCGACTCCCCACCGGGGGAAGGCACCCGCGTCCACCTGACCATCCCGAACGATCGGAGCCCAACGCGGTGAGCACTGCCAAGACCAGGATCCTGCTGGCCGACGACCACGCGCTGGTCCGCCGGGGACTCAAGATGATCCTCGACGCGGAGCCCGACCTGGAGGTCGTCGCCGAGGCCGCCGACGGCGCGGAGGCCGTCGCGGCCGCGTCGGAGGACGCGGTGGACCTGGCCATCCTGGACATCGCGATGCCGCGCATGACCGGGCTCCAGGCGGCCCGCGAGATCTCCCGCCGCGCGCCCGGCATCCGCATCCTGATCCTGTCCATGTACGACAACGAGCAGTACTTCTTCGAGGCCCTCAAGGTCGGCGCCTCGGGATACGTGCTCAAGTCGGTCGCCGACCAGGACCTGCTGGAGGCGTGCCGGGCGACGATGCGCGGCGAGCCGTTCCTGTATCCCGGGGCGGTCACCGCGCTCATCCGCGACTACCTGCAGCGTTCGCGCGAGGGCGAGCGCATGCCCGAGAGCATCCTGACGCCCCGGGAGGAGGAGATCGTCAAGCTGATCGCGGAGGGCAACTCGGCCAAGGAGATCGCGGAGACGCTGGTCATCAGCGTGAAGACCGTGGACCGGCACCGGGCGAACATCCTGCAGAAGCTCGGCATGCGCGACCGCCTCGACCTGACCCGCTACGCCATCCGCGCGGGCCTCGTCGAGCCCTGATCAGGGGCGGAACCGTCTCATCCCCCGGAGTCCACGCGGCGGCCGTTGATCCAGACGTCGCGCAGCACGAGCCCCGTCACGTGGCGTACGACGTCGTCCTCGGCCATCTCCTCGAACACGCTGCCGGTCACCCGCACGCCCTTGATCGGGTTGCCCGGGTTGCCGATCAGGTTGAACGCCCTGGGCGCCCGCCCGGCCCGCAGGCGGCGCACGTCGATGGCGCCCACGTCGGGGAAGTACGGGCCGGTGTCCTTGTTCTCGTAGTTCAGGGCCACCTCGATCACCGCGTCGGCGGCCTGCCCCACCGTGATGTCCCTGAAGTAGACGTCCCTGACGTAGCCGCCACGGTCGGGGTTGGTCTTGACGCGGATCGCGCGCTCCAGGCGGGGGCTGCTCATCGTGCAGTTCCAGGCGTAGACCCAGCGCACGCCGCCGGTGGTCTCGCTGCCGATCGTCACGCCGCCGTTGCCGTCGCGCATCACGCAGGAGTCCACGAGGACGTTCATGGAGGGCGCGTTCACCCGGCGGCCGTCGGCGTTCTTGCCCGCCTTGATCGCCACGCAGTCGTCGCCGGTGTTGAACTCGCACCGCTCGATCAGCACGTCCACGCAGGACTCGGGGTCGCAGCCGTCGTTGTTGGGGCCGTTCGGGCTGTCCACGGTGACCTCGCGGATCGTCACGTTGGTGCACAGGACCGGGTGGATGTTCCACATGGGGGAGTCCTTGACAGTCACGCCCTCGATCAGGACGTTGCGGCAGCGGTAGAGCTGGATGAGGTTGGGGCGCAGGTAGTGGCCCTCGCCGAACACCCGCTCGGCCACCGGCACGCCCTGCTCGGCCATGGCGGCCAGCAGGTTCTTGTCGGGACGCTCGGACGGCGGCGGGTCGCCCGACCAGTCCCACCAGTGCGTGGCGTCGGCCTGGCCGTCGATCGTGCCGCTGCCGGTGATCGCGACGTTCTCGCGCTCGTAGGCGTAGACGAACGGGGAGTAGTTCATCAGCTCGACACCCTCGTAGCGGGTGTGGACGACCGGCAGGTAGTCGGCGGGGTTCCGGCTGAACCGGATCGTGGCGCCCGCCTCCAGGTGCAGTTCGACGTTGTCGGCCAGGTGGATCGCGCCCGTGAGGTACGTCCCCGCGGGCACGAGCACGCGCCCGCCGCCCGCCGCCGCGCAGGCCGCGATCGCCTGCCTGAAGGCCTCGGTGCACATCGCGGTCCCGTCGCCGACCGCCCCGTGGCGCGTGACGGGGAAGGTGCGGCGGGGGAAGCGGGGCGGCCTGATCCGCCGCCGGATCCGCGGCACCCTGGCCCAGCCGTCCAGGTCGGGGGCCGCCTCCGCGCGCCCGGCCAGCTGGGGGGCCAGCACGGCGCCGGCCGCCACGGCCAGGAAGCTCCTGCGGGACTTCATGGTGCGCTCCTATCCATGGGCCAGGGAGATGCCGCGCCGCTCGACCAGCGTGTGCTCGCCGACCTGGTACGGCTCGACCCGCCGTACCGCCGTGTAGAAGTGGTGGGGCCGCCCGCCGTGGGAGACGAGCGCGGGCTTGTGCGCGTAGGTGTCGTCGGCCGAGCCCGGCCGGCCCACGTCGATGAGGATCTCGCCGCTCTTGCGCCAGGTGCGCAGGTCGCGGGAGACCGCGAAGCTCTCCCTCGCGTGCCCGTCGAACGAGAGCCCGAAGTAGAACATCACCCACCAGTCGCCGTCGCGCAGCACGCACGGGTCGGAGGTGAAGCGCTCGTCGAACTCGCCCGGACCGCCGTGCGGGACGACCGGGCCGGGCTCCGGGCGCTCCCAGCGTTCGAGGTCGGGGGAGACGGCGTAGCCGATCTGCTCGCGCCAGCCGTCGTAGGTGCGGTTCTTGGCGTTGTAGAAGCAGTAGTAGAGGCCGTCGTGGCGGAGCAGCCACGACTTGTACAGGCCGCCGCGCTCCCACGCGCCGCCGTCCTGCGGGCGCAGCACCGACCCCACGTCTGCCCAGGTACGCAGGTCGTCACTGGCCACGAACCCGATGACCGCGGCGCCCATCTCCATGCCCGCCTCGGGGTAGGCGTGGTACGTGCCGACCGCCCGGCCGTCCAGCCAGGTCACCTGGCCGGGGGAGTCGAGGCGGTTGTCGCGCACGATCGACGTGAGCGCCGCGTTGTAGCCCCGGTACGGGTGCGCGGGGTCGCGCGGCAGGATCACCTCCCCCGGCGTCCACGACACCAGGTCCGCCGATCGGCTCAGCGCGGTCTGGTAGCCGGTCCCGTCGAAGCCGACGTACGTCATCAGGTACTCGCCGCCGTCGGAGCATACGAACGGGCAGTCCACGAAGAGGCTGTCGAACCTGCCCGGCTCCCGTGACCCCTCGACCAGCAGCCTGCCGGCCTTGTGCGGGGTCCTGACGCGGGCGGCGTCGTACGTGCCGATCACCTGCCTGCCCCGAACGTCCAGCGCCCGGCCGGCACCTCGTAAGCACGGGCCCCGAGCTTGACCGCCGCGTCTGGCACGGCGTGCCTGGCGAGCCCGAGATCCGGCAGTCGCACCTCGGCCGACGAGCCCGGCGGGACCGCCACGTCGAGCGTGAACTCCCCGTCCGCGCGGGTCCAGGACACCTCGACCGGGCCGTACGGGGTCACGGTGCTCGCCCGCACCGACTCCAGGTCGCCGGGGGCGGCGGGCTCGATCAGCAGCCTGCGGAAGCCGTTCGAGCCGGGGGCCTGGCCGATGCCGCCGAGGCCGCGGTAGAACCAGGCGTCGACGGCGCCCAGCATGTAGTGGTTCTGCGACAGGCCCCTCGTCGGCCCGTCCCACGCCTCGGTGAGCGCGGTGGCGCCGTGCCGTACCTGGTAGCCGTAACTGGGGTGGCTCGTCGAGGTGGCGAACGCCCACAGGGCGTCGTGCCGTCCCGCGCGGCCGAGCACCCTGAACAGGGCGGGCAGCGCGATCTCGCCGACCGTGATGCCGCCGCCCGCCACCGCCTCGGAGATCCGGTCCAGCACCCGCTCGTCGGTGATCACGCCCATGTCGAGCGCCAGGATCTCCGACGCCTGGCTGCGGGAGCCGGCGAAAGTACGGGGGAACGCCGCGGTGATCTGCTCGGTCAGGGCCCGGTAGCGCTTGGCGTCGTCGTCGCGGCCCAGCACGCCGGCGGCGCGGGCCAGCGTGCCCGCGGCCCGCCAGTAGCCCCAGGTGGAGACCAGCGGGACGGGCGTCGAGTCGTCCAGTCCGATCCAGTCGCCCAGCCCGTGGCCGAGGACGCCGTCCTCGGCCTTCGACGTGAGGTAGTCGACGTAGCGGCGCATCGCGTCGTAGTGCGTCTCCATCGCCGACGGGTCGCCGTACCAGCGGTAGAGCTGCCACGGGATGCGGACGATCGCGCCGCCCCAGTTGGGGTCGTCCCTGAAGGGCGCGTCGAACACCAGGAACTCCGGCGCGATGTCCGGCACCAGCCCGTCCCCGGTCTGCGCCTCGGCGATGGTGACCAGCAGCTCGCGGTAGTAGGCGGCCACGTCGTAGTTGTAGGCGACGACGTCGAACAGCAGGTGGGTCTGCTCCAGCCAGCCCAGCTTCTCCCGGTGCGGGCAGTCGGTGAGGACGCTGTACATGTTGCCCCGCACCGCGCGGTCGATGATCGTGTGGATGTCGTTGACCAGGGCGTCGGAGGTCTCGAACGAGCCGGTGGGAGTGTTGTCCGCGCGGAGCACGAGCGCGGTCACGGCCTCCGGGCCGACGTGTTCGGGCAGGCCCTGGACCTCGACGTAGCGGAAGCCGTCGTAGCGGAAGCTCGGGTGCCAGGTCTGCGGGCCGTCCTTGGTGACGTACGTGTTGAAGATCGGCGCACCGGTGGTGGGCTTCGACTGGATGACCCGGCCGTAGTCGTCGAGCTGGTCGCCGGGCACGAGCCGCAGGTGGCGGCCGGCCGGGAGGTCCAGGCTCAGCTCGGCCCAGCCCGCGACGACCGTGCCGACGTCGAAGACCGGCGTGCCGTCGGTGGCGGCGAGCCTGGCGGTCGCGGGCAGCCGTTCGGTGACCCTGATGGGCGGGCAGGCGCGCGACCTGAGCACGTCCTTCGTGCCGGGGACGACGGTGGCGGGTCGCCAGGCGGAGGCGGTGCGGCGGGCGTCGTGGTCCTCGCCGCCGTACCAGTGGGAGCGCACGGTCGGGCCCTCGGCGGCCCGCCAGTCGGGGCCCGTGGCGAACCGGCCGAACGAGCCGTCGGCGTAGTCCAGTTCGAGCTGCGCGATGGCCCGCGGGGCGGCCTTGGAGCCGAAGAACTTCATGTACCGGTCCTGGTGCGGGAAGACGTGCGCGATCCCTGGGCCCAGCTCGACGCCGAGCGTGTTGCGGCCCTCGCGCAGCAGCTCGGTCACGTCGTGGGTGGCGTACACGACGCGCCTGCTGAAGTCCGTGTACGGCGGCTCCAGCACGGCGTCGGTCACCGGCCCGCCGTTCACCGTGGCGACGTAGACGCCGAGGCCGGCCACGTGCAGCCGGGCGCGGACGACCGGCTGGGCCAGGACGAACTCGCCCTTCAGCAGCGGCAGCGGCCTGCCCTCGCCCGCGCGCGGGTTGCCCTCGTCGTGCCAGTCGGGGTGGGTGATCCACGAGGCCGTCCAGTCGTCCGGGCTCAGCAGGCCCAGCTCGAAGCGGGCGGGCGGGCTCCAGCCGGACCATCGGCCGTCGCCGTCGCGGATCCGCACCCGCCAGCGCGCCGCCGTCCGGGAGGTCAGGGGCCGCCCGTCGTACACCACGCGCTGGTCGGCCGACTCGACCTCGCCGGTGTCCCATAAGTCGGGCTCGACCCGTACGTGGTAACCGGTCTGCGTCGTGGCGCCGGTCAGCTGCCAGCTGAGTGTCGGGCGGGTGATCTCGATGCCGAGGGGGTCGATCAGGTCGCACGTTCGCAGGTTGGTCGCCATGGCAGGGGCTCCAGGTCAGGTGATTTTGAGCATGTACGCGGCTTTCGTGGGTGGCGTCGGGGGCAGGTCGGCATACAGGGCCTCCTCAGCCAGCCGCCAGGCGACGGGGCCGTGGCCCAGGAGCTCGACCCTGGCGGGGCGGCGCTCCAGCAGCCCTTCGCCGGTGCCCATACTGGTGATCGCGGCCGTCCCCTCCTCCGGCCAGGCGAGCAGCGTGGCGTACACCGCGTCGCCGCGCCGGGTGAAGCGGATGTCGCCCGGCCGGTAGGCGCGGTCGGCCTCGTTGTAGCCCTCGTACCCCTTCGTCTCGCCCAGGCCCGTGGCGCCCTCGGCGGCGCGCTTCCACAGCGTCGTGCCGTACACGCCCTCGCCGCACACCCGCAGCCAGTCGCCCACCTCGCCCAGCAGGGTACGGGCGTGCGCGTCCACGGTGCCGTCGGCGCGCTGCGGGACGTTGAGCAGCAGGGTGCCGTTCTTGCTGACCACGTCGATCAGCGTGTGCACGACCTGCTGGGACGTCTTGCGCGGGTGGAACATCGGGTCGTCGTCCGAGCAGTCGAACCACTCACCGTCGCTGGTGTCGAACTGCCAGGGGTACGGCTGCGCCGCGTCGAGCTGGCGGCGTTCGCAGTCGAGGACGACGGCGGTGCGGTCGGCGTCGGGGACGTCCTTGACGGTCACCAGGCCGCCGGTCGGGCAGGTGTTGTAGTAGTGGGCGAGCACGTCGAGACCGCGCGTGCTGACCGGCTCCGACTCGACCACGCTGCCCGCGTCGAACGGCAGGCGGCCGTCGTCGAGATAGACCAGGTCGGGGCGGTAGCGGTCGATCGCCTCGCGCACGCGGGCGTAGAAGCGGTCCGCCACCTGGGGCGGGGGCTTGGCGCCCGGGGCGTGCCTGGCCGGGTAGAGCTCGGCCGGGTCGAGGCCCTCCCACCAGGTGCCGGCGCCGTCGCCCTTGGTCAGCCCGCCGTCGTGCGGCCGGCCGGTGGCCGGGTCGGCGCCGTGCGCGACGTCGAGCCAGCGCCAGGTCCAGTTGTTGTGGAAGCTGAGCCCGAACGGCAGCCCGGCCGCGCGGGCCGCCCGCTCCCAGGCGCCGACGATGTCGCGGCGCGGGCCGATGCGGGTGGCGTTCCAGGCATGCTGCCCGGAGTCCCACAGGTCGAAGTTGTCGCAGTGGGCGGCCAGGGCGACGAAGTAGCGGGCGCCGCTGGAGACGTACAGGTCGATCAGCTCGCCGGGGTCGAAGCGCTCGGCGCGCCAGCGGTGGAAGAGGTCCTTCGCGCCGCCCGCGCCGAAGCGGGCGCGGTGGTGGGCGTGCTGGCGGTCGGCGCGGCGGCGCTCCCAGGCCTCGGAGGCGGGTTGCATGCCGTAGAGGTGGCGGGCGTACCAGTCGCCCGAGCTCGCCACGGACTGCGGGCCCCAGTGCGACCAGATGCCGAACTTGACCTCCCCGAACCACTCGGGGATGGGGTGACGGCGAAGCGACTCCCAGTCCGGCAGAAACCCGCGCATGACCCACCTATCTTATTGAAACGATTTACCTAGGATATATTTATTCAATGTCGGATGTCAATGCATGAGGAGCTGGCAGGCGGGAATCTTCGCGTATAGGGTTAAAACGTTTTGTCGCGGAAGGGCGTGCGGATGGTTGACTTCCACGAAGATCCCGGGCCGGGCTCCGGGCGGCGGGCGGCACGCGCGGACTTCCTCTCCGACGCGCCGCGCCTGTCGCTCAACGGTCAGTGGCGCTTCCGGCTCTCCGGCACGGCCGAGGGCACCGGCCCCTCGCTGCCCGACCCGGCGCTCGACGACACCGGCTGGGAGACGATCCGGGTGCCGTCGCACTGGGTGCTGGAGGGGTACGACCGCCCGCTCTACACCAACACCGCCTACCCGTTCCCCATCGACCCGCCGCACCTGCCCGACGGCAACCCCACAGGCGACTACCGCCTCCACTTCGACCTGCCCGAAGACTGGCCCGACGGCCGGCCCGGCGGCAGGGCCGTGCTGCGCTTCCAGGGGGTGGACTCCTGCGGCACGGTGTGGCTGAACGGCTCGTTGCTCGGCCACTCGAAGGGGAGCAGGCTGCCGTTCGAGTTCGAGGTCACGGGGCTCGTCCGGCCGCGCGGCAACCTGCTCGCCGTACGCGTGCACCGCTGGTCGTCCGGCAGCTACCTCGAGGACCAGGACATGTGGTGGCTGCCGGGCATCTTCCGCGACGTGGAGCTGCTGGCCCGCCCCTCCGGCGGCATCGACGACCTCACCGTCCGCGCCTCCTACGACGCCTCCGGCGGCTCCGGCACCCTCCTCGTCACCGCCGACGCCCCCGGCCTGGTCGAGATCCCCGAGCTGGGCCTCGCGGTCGCGACCGGGGAGGAGATCACCGTCCCCGGCGTCGAACCGTGGAGCGCGGAGTGCCCGCGCCTCTACCGCGGCACCCTCACGGCGGCCGGGGAGACGATCGACCTCCCGATCGGGTTCAGGACCGTCGAGATCGCCGGCGGGCGGCTGCTGATCAACGGGGCGCCGGTCCTCTTCCGCGGCGTCAACCGGCACGAACACCACCCGGAACGCGGCCGGGCCCTCGACCGCGACACCATGATCCGCGACATCGTGCTGATGAAGCGGAACAACGTCAACGCCGTCCGCACCGCCCACTACCCGCCGCACCCGGAGTTCCTGCGGCTGTGCGACGAGTACGGGCTGTGGGTGGTGGACGAGTGCGACATCGAGACCCACGGGTTCATCTACGCCGGTTGGGAGGGCAACCCGCCGGCCGAGCCGATGTGGCGCGACGCCCTGCTCGACCGGGCCCGGCGCATGGTCGAACGCGACAAGAACCACCCCAGCGTCGTCATCTGGTCGCTGGGCAACGAGAGCGGGAGCGGGCCGGCGTTCGGCGACATCGAGCGGTGGATCCGGGCCCGCGACCCCGGCCGGCCGCTGCACTACGAGCGCGACCCGAGCTACCGGCACTCCGACTTCCACAGCCTTATGTACCCGTCGCTGGACGACCTGGAGCGCATCGGGCGGCGCGAGGAGGACCCGCCGGACGGGGTCGTGCCGGGGTCGGCCGACGACGTGCGCCGTCGCGGGCTGCCGTTCCTGCTGTGCGAGTACGCCCACGCCATGGGGAACGGGCCCGGCTCCCTGGCCGACTACCAGGCGATCCTGGAGTCGTACGAGCGGTTCTGCGGGGCGTTCGTGTGGGAGTGGATCGACCACGGGCTGACGGGGCACGACGCGCTGGGCCGCCCGTACTTCCGGCACGGCGGGGACATCGACCACCAGCCGAACGGCGGCCGGTACTGCCTGGACGGGCTGCTGTTCCCCGACCGCACGCCGTCCCCGGGGCTGGCGGAGCTGCGCAAGGCGATCGAGCCGGTCGGGATCGCGGTGGACGTGGGGGCGGGGGAGGTGGTGGTCGCCAACAAGCACGACCTGATCGACCTCGGACACCTGGACTTCCGGTGGTGGGTTGAGGTGGACGGCGTCCCTGCGTCGAAGGGCGGGGTGCTGCGGGTCCCGGGGTGCGGGCCGCGGGAGACGGTGCGGGTGCCGTTGCCGGAGGTGGCGGTCGCGGGGGAAGGCGAGACGTGGATCACGATCGAAGCCGCGCTCGCCGCCGCGACCCGCTGGGCGCCGGCGGGGCACGTGGTCGCCTTCACCCAGTCCCGCCTCGGCCCCACCGCCCCCCAGTTGGCGGGCGGAACGGCGGATGGCCTGGTGGGCGGCGATGCGACGAGGACGTCGGGCAGTGCGCCGGGTGGCGGGTTGCGGTTGGGTGGGGCGGTGTTCGAGCCCAGGACAGGGCGGTTGGTCCGGCTGCACGGGGTCGAGCTGGACGGACCGGTGCTGGACGTGTGGCGGGCCCCGACCGAGAACGACCGCGGCCAGGGCCCCAGGAACGCGCTCGCCGCCGACTGGGAGGCCGTGGGGCTAGACCGCTTCCTGCACCGGACCGTCGCCCTCGAAAGCCCGGACGACCGCACGCTGGTCGTCCGCGGCCGGAGCGGCCCGGCCACCCGGACCCTCGGCTTCCTCACCACGTACACCTGGCAGTGGCGCGACGGCGCGCTGCACCTGCGAATCGAGGCCGAGCCCGTCGGCGACTGGCACGACACCGCCTACGGCCACCTGAACGTGAGCCCGCCGCGCATGGGCGCCAGGTTCGCCCTGCCCGGCGGCTACACCGACGTCACGTGGTTCGGGCGGGGCCCGGGCGAGTCGTACGCGGACAGCCGGGACGCCGCGCGGGTGGGCCGGTTCGCGCTGGCGATCGACGCGCTCCAGACCCCGTACGTGGTGCCGCAGGAGAACGGCAACCACGTCGAGACCCGCTGGCTGGAGCTGTCCGGCGCGGGGCTGCCGACCCTGCGCGTGGACGGCGAGCCGCACCTGGACTTCACCGCCCGCCGCTGGACCAGCGAGGCGCTGCAGGCGGCGGGCAGGCCGCACGACCTGCGCGACTCCGGGCGCGTCTGGCTGAACCTGGACCACGGGCAGCAGGGCCTCGGCAGCGCCTCCTGCGGCCCCGCCCTGCCCGAGCGGTACCGGCTGCCGGTCCGCCGCCACTCCTGGTCGATGACGTTGACCGCCTGAGAGGATGCTGATCACATGACGGAACCGACCAAGTTCGACTTCTGCCCGTGGCTGTTCTGGGACCACGCGACCGAGGAGGACCGCCGCGCCCAGGAGAGCCACCTGGAGGAGCTGCGGGCCAGGTTCGACCTCAAGGCGGGCAAGGTGTTCGTCTCGCCGCTGGCCGCCGTGTACGCCGACCGCCTGCGCATGGGCGACCACTGCTACATCGCGGCCCACGCGTACGTCACCCATGACGTCGTCATGGGCGACGACTGCACCGTCAACCCGTACGCCGTGGTGCGTGGGAACATCGTCCTCGGCGACGCCGTGCGGATCGGCGCGCACACGTCCCTGCTCGGCTTCAACCACGGCACCGCCCCCGACCGCCCGGTCTTCCGCCAGCCGACCACGTCGAAGGGCATCCGGATCGGCGACGACGTGTGGATCGGCTCGAACGTGGTCGTGCTCGACGGGGTGACGATCGGCGACCACGCCGTCGTCGGCGCGGGCGCGGTGGTCACCAAGGACGTGCCCGCCTGGGCCATGGTCGCGGGCAACCCGGCCCGCCGCATCCGCGACCGCCGCGCCACCGGCTCGGGGGACGACCTGGAGGGGCTGCTCGCCGGGTTCGCCGCCCGTGCCAGGGAGCAGGCGGAGGACGTGCTGGGGCGCTGCTGGACGGGGGAGCGGTACGTGGACCGCCCGGACGCCCCGCCGACCGTCCGCGCCTGGTGCGACGCGGTGGAGATCGCCGACCTCCTCCTGGACGGCCCGCCCCCGACCCCGGCGCGGGAGGAGATCGTCGCGTTCCTGCGGGACCGCCAGGACCCGGCCACGGGCCTGGTCCCGGAGCTCGGCGCCTCCGGGCCGCCGGAGCTGGACGGGGTCACCGCCTATCACGTGCTCTGCGTCGGCTACGCCCTCGACCTGCTCGGCACCCGGTTCCGGCACCCGGTCCACGCCGTCGCGGACGTCACCTCCCAGGACCTGATCGCCTCGCTCGACGCCCTCGACTGGGAGCGCAACGCCTGGACGGCGGGCTCGTGGGTGGACGCGTTCGGCACCGGCCTGCACCGCAACCTCGCCGACTTCGGCGTGCGCGGCGAGACCGAGACCCTGTACGGCTGGCTGCTCACCCGCTGCAGCCAGGCCCACGGGATGTGGGGCGAGCCGGACCCGGACGCGGGCTGGCTGCAGGTGGTCAACGGGTTCTACCGGCTCACGCGGGGGACGTTCGCGCAGTTCGGGCTGCCGGTGCCGTACCCGGAGCGGGCCGTCGACACCGTGCTCGCGCAGGCCCGCGACCCGCGCTACTTCGGCCCGGACACCGGCAACGCCTGCAACGTGCTCGACGTCATCCACCCGCTGTGGCTGCTGGGCAGGCAGACCCGGCACCGCCGCGAGGAGGGCACGGCGTGGGCGAAGGAGCACCTCATACGGGCGGTCGGCGGCTGGCACGACGGGGCGGGCCTCAGCTTCGCCCTGACCAGGGGGAGCGGCGCGGCCCGCACGCCGGGGCTGCAGGGCACCGAGATGTGGCTGGCCATCATCTGGCTGCTCGCCGACTACCTCGGCGTCTCCGACGCGCTCGGCTACCGCCCCCGGGGCATCCACCGCCCGGAGCCGGCGGCGCGCCTGCCCAGACCCGGCCGCTGACCGGCGGCGTCGAGCAACACGCGCGGTTCGAGCGCGGCGGCCATCGCCCGGTGGCCCGCCGCGCTCGGGTGCAGGTGGTCGCCGCAGTCGTAGCGGGGCAGCAGGCGGCGGGGGTCGGCGGGGTCGCGAAGCACCGCGTCGAAGTCGGCCGGCCCGTCGAACACGCCGCCGTCCCGTACGAACGCGTTCACCGCCTCCCGGGCCCGCTCGCCCTCGGCCGTGTGGTACTCCGCGCCCGCGAACGGCGGGAGCGTGCCGCCGATCACGCGTACCCCGGCGGCGTGCGCCCGCTCCACGATGCGCCGGTAGGCGGCGACGAGCGGCTCCGCCCGCGCGCCCGCCCCGAGGTCGTTGACGCCCGCCAGCAGGATCACGGCGCCGATCCCCGGCTTGGCCAGCACCTCGGCGGCCAGCCGCGCCTCGGCGTCGCGTCCCGTCCCGGCGGCCAGCACCCGGCCGCCGGACACGCCCTCGTTCACCACGGCGAGCGGCCACGACTCCAGCAGGGCCCGGTCGGCGAGGAGGTCCGGCCAGCCGTGGCCGGTCTCGGAGCCGACCCCGGTCGTGATCGAGTCCCCGAGCACCGCCACGGCCGACACCGGCTCGGGCGCGGTGACGATCAACGCGTCCAGCCAGTGCCAGACCGCCACCCCCTCGACGTAGGCGGCCCCGTCCTCGTCGGCGGCGTGGTCGCCGGGGAGCGACCGGTAGGCCGCGTCGTCCGGCGGGGCCGTGGCCCGGTTGCGGCCGGTCAGGACGCCGCCGTCGCCCCGCAGGTGCAGGCTGACGGCCAGGCGCTGCCGGGGCGCCACCCGGCCGGGCAGCGGGTCCCCGAGCACGGTCGCGCCCGGGGCCAGCGTCACCTCCGGCCGCCCGCCGAACGTCACCGTCCGGTTCGACCCTGGCACCAGCGCCGCCCCGGAGCGCGGGACACCCACGCGGACGTGCCCGAAGGTCACCGGCCGGTCCCCGAGCGCGTTGGTCAGCCGGACCCGCAGGCCGGTCCCGCCCGCGCCGGTCCGCACCAGATTGCGTACGGTGAGATCCCGCAGCCCGGCCCCCGCCCGCTCGGCGGCGGCCGCCCACGTGGTCACCGGACGGTCTCCCGTCATCAGGCTGCTCCCGGCCCGCTCGGCGGTGGCTGCCACGTTGTCACCGGGCGGCCTTCCGTCATCGCTCCCACGCCGCGGTGAACTCGTAGCGGCCGGACGCGACCCGGCACACCAGCGCCCCGCCGGCGACCTCACCGGGCACGGGCGCGCCGGACTCGCGGACCGACGCCGGATCGGTGGTCGGCACGTGCACCGTGGCCTCGGCCCCCGGCGGGATGCGGACCTCCAGCCGGAGCGTGTTCCCGTCCACCTCCCACCGGCTGCCCAGCCGGCCCAGCGGGCTGTCGTACGAGGCCGCGGCCCACTGGAGCTGCCCGCCGGGCAGCGGCCGGATGAGCGGGCGGCGGAACCCGACGGACCCCTCCTCCTGCCCGATCCCCGCGACCCCGCCGTACAGCCACGCCCCGACGGAGCCCAGCGCGTAGTGGTTGAAGGAGTTCATGGCGACGGGCCCGAAGCCGCTCTCCTCCGTCCACCCGTCCCACCGCTCCCAGATCGTGGTCGCGCCCCGCTTGATCGAGTACCCCCACGACGGGTAGCGGTCGTCGTGCAGCAGGGAGTAGGCCAGGTCGTGGTGGCCGTGCGCGGACAGGACGGGACCGAGCAGCCCCACCCCGGCGAAGCCGGTGGTCAGGCGTCGCCCACGCCGTTCCAGGTCGGCCACCAGATGCCCGACGGCCGAAGGGACGAGGGGCGAGGGGATCAGGCCGTGCGCGAGGGCCAGCAGGTAGCCCGTCTGCGTGTCGCCCGTGACGCGGCCGTCCGCCGACACGAACGCCCGGACGAAGGCGTCCCCGATCCTCGAACGCAGCTCGGCATAGTGGGCGGAAGCGGCCACGTCGCCCACCACGGAGGCGGCCTTCGAGGTCAGCTCCGCGCTCAGCGCGAAGTACGCGGTGGCCATCACCTCGCGCGAGGTCCGCACGCCCGCCTGCAGCCAGTCGCCGTAGTGGCTGCCGGTCCGGTTGCGCCAGATCAGGTCGGGGTTGTGGCGTTCGACGTGGTCCACCCAGCGCCGCATGCTGGACAGGCTGTCGCGCAGCACCCGCTCGTCCCCGTACACCCGGTACAGGTGCCACGGGACGACGGTGGCGGCGTCGCCCCAGCCGGGCGTGCCGTGCCGCTCGGTCATCACGTGCGGGATCACGTCCGGCACCGCGCCCTCGCCGGTCTGCGCGTACCGCAGGTCCGCCAGCCAGCCGGTGAAGAACGCGGCCACGTCCGCGTTGTAGCAGGCGGTCGGCAGGAACACCTGCGCGTCGGCGGTCCATCCGAGGCGTTCGTCGCGTTGCGGGCAGTCGGTCGGCACGGAGACGAAGTTGCCGCGCTGGCTCCACCGGATGTTGCTCATCAGCCGCCGCACCATGTCGTCCGAGCACGAGAACTCGCCCGCGACCGGCGTGTCGGAGTGCAGCACCCGCCCCACGACCTCGACGTCCGCGTGCCCGCTGACCTCGACGTACCGGAAGCCGTGCACGGTGAAGCGCGGCTCGAACGTCTCCACCGCCGCCCCGGCCGCCACATAGTGGTCGGTGGCCTCGGCCGAGCGCAGGTTGGCGGTGTAGAGGCCGCCGTCGTCGTCGAGCGCCTCGCCGTGGCGCAGCGTGACCCGGGCGCCCTCGGGGGCGCCGCGCACCACCAGGCGGACCCGGCCCGCGATGTTCTGGCCCAGGTCGACGATGGTACGGCCGTCGCCTCGGCGGACGTCCACCGGCACGAGGTCCTGGGTGACGCGGACGGGCTCGGCGGCGGACGGGACGAGGACGTCGTGCGCGGTGTCCACGACTCCGGCGGGGGCCCAGGAGGCGTCGTCGAATCCGGGCAGGTCCCAGCCGGGCTGTTCGAGGCGCGCGTCGTACCACTCGCCCATGAGCAGGTCGGCGTGGCGCAGCGGCCCGGTGCTCTCCCGCCAGCGCCCGTCGGTGCCGACGACCGTACGGGAGCCGTTCTCGTGCTCGGCGACGATCTGGACCAGCAGCTGCGGGCGCCGGCCGTACCGCTGCGCCTGCTGCCGCATGTCCCAGCCGAGGCTGCCGGACCACCAGCCGTCCGCGAGGATCGCCCCCACGCAGACGGGGCCGTCGCCGGCCAGGTCCGTGACGTCGTACACCTGGTACGGCACCCGCTGCCGGTAGTCGGTCCAGCCCGGCGTCAGCTCGCCGTCGCCGACCCGGTGGCCGTTGACGCGCAGCTCGTACAGCCCACGGGCGCTGCACGCGATCCGCACGGCGGTCGCCGGGGGCAGGTCGAGCACGCGCCGGAAGTACCGTGGCGCGGGCAGGCCCGCGGTGCGGGCGGAACGCGGCTCGCCCTCGTCGGTGGGCGGCTCGAACGGCGGCTCGGTCTCGGGATCGTGCCCGATCCACGCCGCCACCCACTCGTCCTGGTGCATCACCCCGGTGTCGAACCACGACTCCGCAGCCCCGCCGGGCCCCGTCTCGCTCCGGGCCTCGACCGTCCAGGTGCAGCGGGTGAACGACGCCAGCGGCGCGCCGCCGTAGTCGGCGCTGACGTCCTGGCCCTCGACCCAGCCGCTGTCCCAGACCAGCGCGCCGCGCGCGTGGACCCGGATCCGGTACGCGTCCTGCGCGTCGCCGCGCCGGTCCGAGGCCAGCCGCCAGCTCAGCCGGGGCACCGGCGTGCCGATGCCGAGCGGGGTGCCGCGGTGCTCGCAGCGCAGGTCGTACGGCCGCAGCGAGCCGCCTGCGGGCACCTCGGGGAGAGACCAGTTCACCATGCCCACTCCTTCACCGGCCGGGCCAGCTCGTAGTCGCGCCGGGGCGCGGTCGGATGGACCTTGCGCCCGCTGTACATCGGCCGGGCGGTCCCCTCCGGGCTGATGCCGATCACGTCGTCCCCCCGCCAGCGCACGCGGTACTCCCGCCCCGCCGCCACCTCGGTGGTCGCCGTCTCGGGCACCGGGAACGTGACCGTGACGCGCTCCCCTCGCCGTGGCGCCGGGATCGACAGATAGCCGTCCGGCGCCCACGCCCCGGCCTGGGTCCCGTCGAAGCCCCCGCTCTCGCGGGCGACGCGCACCTTGGCGTACCCGGCCCAGTCGGGCACCCGCATCCGCAGCTCGCGCAGGTCCTCGTGGACGTCCAGGTCGACGCGGCCCTCGTGGGGGAGGTGGCTGAGCACGGTGACGTGCCGGGTGGCCCGGGTGAGGAGCAGGTTGACCCGGACGGCGTGGGGATCGGCGGTGACGATCGAGTTCCAGCCCCAGAACAGGCCGCGCAGCCCCGAGCCGACGCAGCACGCCTGCACGTCGGCCGTGTGCCCGCGGCCCAGCTCCACGTCGCAGACGAAGTCGTTGGGCGCGCCGTACCCGGCGAAGGCCCCGCGTACCCGCTCGCCCACCCGCACGTGGGTGACCCAGCCCGGTTCGTCCCCCGAGGTGTCGGGCGCGGACTCCACCCAGCTCAGGTCCAGGAGCTGCGACTCCACGAGATGGTTGCGCAGGAACCGCTCCACCACGCCCCAGTACGCGGTGTGGCCCGACCCGGCCAGCGTGGTCCCGGTGCCGATCAGGTCCACCAGGGAGCAGCTCTCGTGCTCGTAGCGCTGGTCGGCCAGGTCGCCGGGCGTCCAGCCGAACGCGGTGGCCTGCCCGAGCGCCCAGTCGTAGGCGCGGCGGACGTACGCGGTCAGCTCGTGGTCGCCGACGTGGCGGGCGTAGCGGGCGAGCCCTTCGAGCGTGCCGAGGCGGGTGTGGAAGTGGGCGCTGCGGTACGCGCGGGCGGGGTTGAAGGAGCCGTCCTCGTTGAAGACCCCGCTCTTGTGCACGATCAGCCGGGCGAACCAGCCGCACAGCTCCAGCGCGTCCTCGTTGCCCGTCGCCTGGTGGTAGCGCAGCAGCGGCATGATGAGCCGGCCGCTGAACGAGGCCGGGTCGGGGGCGAGGTGGAGCGCGATCGCGTTCGGCGAGGGCCAGCCGCCGGGGGTGTACTCGGAGGCGGGGTAGAACCACACGTCCCGCTCCTTGATCGCGATCCGCTTGAGCGCGGCCACGTGCCGGTCGGCCAGCCTTCTGGCCTCGGGGTCGCGGTCGGAGACGTACCAGGTGGTGAGCGAGAGGAGGACCGCCCGCTGGTCGATGAGGTTGGCGTTCGGAGGCCAGCCCACCTCGGGGCGCGCCAGGCGGTAGCTCAGCCCGTCGTCGCCGAAGAAGCCGATCAGCCGCCGCCTGAATCCCTCCTCCACCTCTCGCCAGGTGTCCTTGCCGGTCATCTGCCGGGCGAGCACGCAGGCGTCCAGGAGCCGTCCGTGGCTGGAGCCGTAGTCCCAGTCGCCGTGCCGCAGCGCCGCGGGGCGGGCCAGGAGGTCGGCGCTGAAGTACGGGATGCCGTCCATGTCCTGGTCGGGCAGTCCGGCCACCGCGTTCATGGCCAGCTCGGCCCGTTCTTCCAGCAGCACCGTGTCGGGGATTTCGGGCATGGGCGTCCCTTCGCATAAATATTCATACATGCATAGACGTCCCATCAAGCGTGCGTCGTCCCTCCCGCCTCGTCAAGGCGCACCCCGTACTTCGGCCGAGGTCCTTCTGGGGGGAAGGGGTGGCCGAGGGTGCGCGCCGTTCCGGCCCCACGGCGCGCTCGGTGGCGCCACGCCCCGGTCCAAGCGGCGACGCGCGACGGGCGGTCGGTGGTGCGCGCCGCCACCCCGACCGGCGGGTGACCGGTGGATGCCCTCCCCAAGGGACGGCAACTCCGGTCGGCGGGTCCCGGATGCGGCATCGTGGAGCATAAATATTCGACCCTTGTTGGATATTTGGCCCTGAGGCAGGATGAGCAGTATGAGCGATGATCGGATGTCTTCGGTCGTACGGCCCGGCCCCGACGCGGCGGTGGCCCTGCGTCCCGTGGCGGGCGGGCGGGTCGAGGGCGGGTTCTGGGGGGCACGGCAGCGGGTCAACCGCGAGGTCACGATCCCGCTGGGCGGCGAGCGGGTACGCGAGTCCGGCGCGTTCGACAACCTCAGGCAGGCGGGCCCGCATCGCGGCAAGGTGTTCGCCGACTCCGACGTCTACAAGTGGCTGGAGGCGCTCGCCTGGGAGCGCGGCCGGGCGGACGACGACGACCTCGCGCGGCCGTACAAGGAGGCGTCCGAGCTGGTCGCGGCCGCCCAGTGCGACGACGGCTACCTGCACACCCACACCCGGCTCACCGGCGCCGAGCGCTACTCCGACCTGGCCTCCAGCCACGAGCTCTACTGCGCGGGCCACCTCATGCAGGCGGCGGTGGCGGGCAGCCGGGCGGTCGGCGACCGTACGCTGCTGGGGGTCGCCACCCGGTTCGCCGACCACCTGGCGGCGGCGCTGCCCCCGGACGCGCTCGACGGCCACCCCGAGGTCGAGATGGGCCTGGCCGAGCTGCACCGGGAGACCGGCACGCGCGCGTACCTCGACCTCGCCGCACGCCAGGTCACCACCCGCGGCCACGCGCTCATCCCGCTCAAGGGCCATCACGGGCCCGGCTACCGGCAGGACCGGGTGCCGGTGCGCGAGGCCGCCACGGTCGAGGGGCACGCCGTACGCGCCATGTACCTGGCCGCGGGAGCGGCCGACGTCGCCGTGGAGACCTCCGATCTCGAGCTGCTCGCCGCCCTGGAGCGGCAGTGGCACGACATGGTGGCGACCAAGACGTACCTGACCGGCGGCCTCGGCTCGAACTGGTACGGCGAGGCGTTCGGCGGCCACCACGAGCTGGCCCCGGACACCGCCTACTGCGAGACCTGCGCGGCCATCGGCAGCATCCAGTGGTCGTGGCGGATGCTGCTGGCCACCGGCGCGCCCGGGTTCGCGGACCTGATCGAGCGCACGCTCTACAACGCCGTCCTGCCCGGCGTCTCGCTCGGCGGCGACCGCTTCTTCTACGTCAACGCGCTGCGCGTGCGCGCCGGCGCGGACCCCGACGACCTGCGCTCGCCGGCGCGCGGCCGCCAGGACTGGTACGGCACCGCCTGCTGCCCGCCCAACGTGATGCGCCTGCTCTCCTCCCTCGACCACTACCTCGCCACCAGGGACGGCGACGGCGTCCAGCTCCACCTGTACGCGCCCGGCACCGTGCGGGCGGGTTCCGTGGTGCTGGAGGTGGCGACCGGCTACCCGTGGAGCGGCCGGATCGAGATCACGGTCAGGGAGACCCCCGACCGGCCGTGGACGCTCTCGGCCCGCATCCCCGCCTGGGCCGACGCCGCCGGCGTGGACGACCGGCCGGCCGAGCCCGGCACCTACCACCGTGTCCGCAGGACCTGGCGGCCCGGCGACCGGATCGTGCTCGACCTCGGGATCCGGCCCCGGCTGACGGTGGCCGTACCCCGCCTGGACGTGGCCCGCGGGCAGGTGGCCGTCGAGCGCGGCCCGCTGGTCTACTGCCTGGAGCAGGCCGACCACGCCGGCGTCATCGTGGACGACCTGTGCGTGGCGGGCGCGGACCTCCGCGACGGGACCGCCGTCACCGGCCTGCCCGACGAGGTGGTGCCGGTCATCGCGCGCGGCCGGGCCCACGTGCACCGGGAGGAGGACGGCGGCTTCCCCTACCGCACCGCCGCCGCCCCCCGCGAACCGGAGCACGCGGGCCCGGCCGACCTCACGTTCGTGCCGTACTACGCGTGGGCGAACCGGGGGACGGGCCCGATGACGGTCTGGGCGCCGATGCACGGCTGACACATGATCTCCGGGCGCGCGTGGCCTGACCACGGCCGTCGCCGCGCGCGCCCGGCCATACCTCCCAGGGACCTACTCCTGAGACGCGGCGGTCACCGTGACGCCGGTGACCGACAGGTCTTCGACGTGCTGTGCCACGTCGGCCCGGAGCACCCCGGTGAACGAGCTGTCCCTGATCGTGATCTCCCTCAGCGGCTGCTCGGGATACCCCCGCAGCAGGTACGCGCTGCGCGTCCGGTCGCTGCGCAGCCCCGCGACGTTGATGTTGCGGATGAGCGGCGCCTCGTCGCCGTTGTGACCGTCGCCGTGGTAGAGGTCGATCGAGACCGCCTCCTTGGTCAGCCCGCTGATCTCGATGTCCTTGACGAAGACGTTCTCCACGAAGCCGCCACGCACCGAGTTCGTCTTGATGTAGAGCCCGAAGTACAGGCCGGGCCCGCCCCAGCGGCAGCGGCGGACGAAGACGTTGCGGATCCCGCCGGTCGTGTCCGTGCCGATCGCGACCGAGCCGTACCGGTAACGCATGTCGCAGTCCTCGATCAGCACGTCCTCGCACGGCACCCCGACCCGCCGCCCGTCGGGGCCGCGCCCCGCCTTGATCGCGATGCAGTCGTCGCCCACGTCGAACACGCATCCCGAGATCACCACCGAGCGGCACGACTCGGGGTCGCAGCCGTCGTTGTTGGGGCCGCGCGAGTGGATCGTCACGTTCCTGACCAGGACGTTCTCGCAGCGTACGGGATGGATCTCCCACATGGGGGAGCGGACGATCCGCACGCCCTCGACCAGCACGTTGCGGCACAGGTACGGCTGGATCAGGTTGGGCCGCAGGTAGTGGCCCGCGCCGAACACGCGCTCCTCGACGGGCACGTTCCGCGCGGCCATCCGCTGCAGCGCGGCCCAGTCGTCGGCCTCGTGCGGCGTGCCCGGCCGCCAGCCGAACTCCGGCGTGCCCACCCACGGCCACCAGTGCTCGGGCCCCGCCCCGCCGTCGAGCGTCCCGGCGCCGGTGATCGCGATGTTCTCCTGGCCGTAGGCGTAGACGAAGGGGGAGTAGTTGTAGCACTCGATGGCCGAGAAGCGGGTGTAGACGGCGGGGAGGTAGTCGGCGGGGTCGGTGCTGAACAGGATCGTCGCGCCCGCCTCCACGTGCAGGTCCACGTTGCTGAGCAGGTGGACGGCGCCGGTGGGGTACGTGCCCGGAGGCACCCGCACGTGGCCGCCGCCCGCCTGGTGGCACGCCTCGATCGCGGCGTGGAACGCCCCCGTCCACGTGCCCCCCGAGCCGCCGAACTCCGTGAGGTCGAACCACCGGTCGGGGAACTCCGGCGGTCGCACGCGCTCGCGCAACTCGTCGGCGTACCGCCACGCCTCTTCCTCGTTCATGGAACCTTCCTCATGCGCAGCGCGTGGTAGAGGGGCAGCGCGATCACCCAGGACGGGTTCCACGTGTTCGCCTCGCCCTTGCGCTGCCAGTTGGTCTGGAAGAACCCCTCACCCTGCTCGCCGGGCGTCTCGAAGCCCCAGTCGCCGGGCTCGCGGCAGATGCTCTGGCCCATGGCGTGCAGGATCGTCTCGGCCCTGGCCGCGTACCGGGGCCGGCCGGTCAGCAGGCCGAACTCCATCAGCTCGGAGGTCGGGAAGAACACGTCGAGGTGGTGGTTCTGCACGCTGACCGACGGCCAGCCGCACGCCTTGAACCCGCGCCGCTCGAACGTGCTGCCCGCGTCGAACTCCGGCGACCACACGTAGACGAACGTCAGCAGCCAGTCCGCCGCCGCCTCCGCCCACCGCGCGTACAGGTCGCGGCCGGTGAGCCGGTAGAGCTCGAAGGCGGCCAGGAAGTAGTACATCCCGGCCTCCTTGTCCTCGCCGGAGGCGTCCAGCGTGGCGTGCGCGAACGGCCGCTCGAACGTGGCCGCGTGCAGCCGGTGATAGTGCCCCAGCACCTCCTCGGCCCGCCGCAGCCACACCCGTTCGCCGCTCAGCCGGTACGCGCCCAGCATGGCCTGGACGCAGGCGATGCCGGCCGCGCTGACCATCGCCGAGAACGGCCGCCCGTCCGGCGTCCAGCCGATCGGGACGATGCCCTCCTGGAGCCTGGTCCGCCAGAAGAAGGCGGCGGCCTTCTCCACGGCCTCCTCCCACGCGGGCGGGACCGGCAGCCCCGCCTCCCTGAAGTGCAGCGCGATCCCGGCCAGGTCGGCTACCGTCTCGCCGTGGGCGCGGCTGGAGACGAAGTCCGCGCCGTCCTTGCGGAACGTCTCCCATCGGCCGTCGTCGAGCAGGTACCGGCCGTGCCGCAGCCCTGGGGCCGGCGTCCGGCTGCCCTCGACGTAGAAGTCCGCCGCCCGGCGGGTCCGCTCCGGGCGGCCGAGCAGGGCGTCGCACAGCGCGAGCTTGAGGCACTGGCCGGTCCAGCCGTACAGGTACGACCGGGGCCGCCCGTGGCGGGTGCCCTCGTAGGCGAGGTAGCCGTGGCCGGTCCAGCGCGCGTCCATGGCGTTGGCCTTGAGCCGGACGATGTCCTCCCGGCCGAGCGGGCGGGCGCCGTCTTCCTCTGGGTGGATCCGCGTATGGACGAGCTTCCTGAAGCCGTGGCCGCGCGGCTCGACCGCGCCCCAGTCGAGCGTGTGCCTGGTGGTGATCGTCTCGCCCGGGGCCAGGGTCCGGTAGCCGATCGGGTCGTCCGCGACCTCCGCCTTGCTGACGTAGCAGACATCGGGCCTGCCGTCGAACATGATCACGCCGGTCATCGCCGCCACCGTCAGGCCCGGTGACCTGATGAAGCCCAGGGAGTCGTAGGTGACCCTGCCCTCCGCGTCGCGGCGGTGGGCCGGGTGGGCGAAGAGGCTGACGTACCGGCCGGACCAGGCGGCGTTGACGGCGGGGATGGGCAGGCGGTCCTGCTCGCACACGAACCCGCCGCCCGGCTCGACGCGGGGGACCCTGCGGTGGGGGTCGGAGGAGGGGTTGCCGTTGTAGAGGACGCCGGGCATGGTGACGTTCGCGTCGTCGGTGGGGAGGGGGAGCAGGAGGCCCGCCGCCACGTCGGTCACCTCGTGCTCGGAGTCGTTGTGCCAGGTGGCGGTGAGGGTGAGCAGGCCGTCGGAGGTGAAGGCCAGCTCCAGCCGGGCCCCGAGCGGCCCCGTCCGCGCCGTCACCACCAGGGCCTCGCCCCCGGGTGCGGCCCCGGGCGGCCCCGTCGCCACCAGAGGCTCGCCCAGGGGCGCGAGGTGGACGGAGCCCGGGTGCTCGATCCGCCAGGGGCGGCCGGTGGAGGCGGTGAGCAGGCCGCGCAGCGGCGCCCGCAGGTGCGGGCCGTCCGCGTCGCGGTGGCTCAGCCGCACCTCGGGGCCGCCCTCGCCGGGCACCACCTCGACGACCTTCCCGCCCGGCTCGGTGAGGGCGGCGACAACAGCGGACGCCGTCACGCGTGCCGCCTGAGGCGGACGGCCTGGGCCCCGGTGGCCGGCAGCGGGACCGTCAGCGTCCCGCCCTCCTGGACCCCCAGCGAGCCGACCGTCATCTCCCACGTGTCGATCACCTCGACCTCGTACCGCCCGGCCGGCACCTCGTACACCCGCTCAGGGAACCGGTGCTCGCCGCAGTACTCCAGGTAGAACTCCCCGGGCACCTCCAGCATCGGCGCGTCCCGATCCCGGTAACGCGCCTGCGCGGGCGTCTCGGCGATCACCTCCCGCAGCAGCCCCAGCCGCGCCACGGCCGCGCCCGCCAGCGTGCCGCCGGCCTCCGACCAGGTCAGTCCCTCGTCGTCGAGGTACGACTCCCCGTGCGTGACGTACCGGCGCCGCACCGACCCGTCCCAGGCCTGGGCGACGACCTCCTCGGGGGTCAGGCTGTGCCATGGATCGTCCGAGTCCCCCTCGTACCCGCACATGTCCATGAGCACCGGCTTGTGGTGGTCGCGCGTCAGCACCCAGGCGTCGCGCGGGCTGCGCGCGGCCACGCTCCCGTGCGTGAACGCGCGCCGCCACAGCAGCGGCGAACCCGCCTCGGCGGTGATCGACAGCGGGTGGTGCCCGGGGTCCTCCTCGGCGACCAGGTCCGCGAGACGTACCCAGTCATGTTCGGAAATTTCGGGGAAAAGGGTGGGGTCGGCGGCCAGCGACCACCACACGTTCGCGTGCGCGGCCAGCCGCGGCACCACCTCCGCCACCAGACGGGCGGCCGCGTCCACGTCCCCGATGCCGTCGGAGGGGTGCAGCAGGACCAGCTCGGCGGTCACGCCGATCGCGCCCAGCTCCGCCACCCGCTCCTCCAGCGAGTCCAGCGAGCACCGCGTCGCGAACGCCGCCATCCGCACCCGGTCGAACGGCGACGACTCCAGCGTGGCCAGCGTCCGCGCCCGCCGCTTCTCGCCCTGCAGGTGCCAGCCGAGCGCGGTAGTGGCCAGCGAAATCATGATCACACCCTCGTCATTCGCAGCGCCAGGTACGGCCGGCTTGGCAGCCCGACGCGCACCCGGTCCCGGTGCACCCCGTCCACCGGAGTGATCGTCATGTTCCAGGCGTCGATCAGCTCCACCTCGTGGTTCCCTTCCGGGAGTTCGACGGTCACGGAGGAGGGCTGCCGGCGCCCCAGGTAGCGCAGGTGCACGCCGTCGCGGCGGGCCTCCATGACCTCGCGCAGGAACGCGATCCTGGCCGGGCTCTGCCCGCGCAGCTCGCCGCCGTTGCCGACCCACGGCCGGCCCGGCCCGCCGGTCACCACCTCGCCGTGCCCGACGTACCCGCCGCGCACCATGCCCTCCCAGAACCGGTCCACCAGCTCGGGCCCGCTGATGTTGCCCCAGCGTTTGCCCGCGTCCCCCTCGTAGGAGATCTCGTCGATCACCACGGGCTTGGGGCACGTACGCAGCCACTCGTCCGTCAGCGTGGCGTCCCAGTGCTGCACGCTCTGGTGCGTCACCCACGGCTTGGTGAAGTCGTACAGGGAGGCGACCTCGTACATCCGCGTCCCGTTGTGGATCGACCGCAGATGCTCGTACGGGTCCAGCCGCACGACGGTCCGCAGCAGGTCGTCCCAGTCGGCGACGGTCTTGGCGTGGTTGAAGTCGTACTCGTTGGCGACCGACCACCACACGTTCCGGTTGGCCGCCAGGCGGGCGACGACGTGGCGCAGGTACGCGTGATCGGCCTCGCGCCCCATGTCCTCCACCCCGCGCAGACCCTCGTCGTACGGGTGGAAGAGGATCACGTCGGCCTCGACCCCGATGTCCCGCAGGTCCCGGATCCGGGCCTCCAGGTGCCGGAAGAACACCGGGTTGAAGCGCGTCTTGTCCAGCCCGCCGGGGTCGTCTCCGGCGAAGGGCACCTCGGGCGGCGCCATCCGCCCGGTCGGCAGCACGCACATGCGGAGCTTGTTGAACGGCGAGGCCGCCAGCGTCCGCAGCGTCTCGCGCTCGCGCTCCTCGTCCATGTCGTGCGTCCAGTGGTAGCAGGTCGTCCCGAACGGCAGGTACGGCGTCCCGTCGGCGTACGCGAAGCCCGTCCCGACGGCCCGCACGGGACCGTGGTTGCCGGCGGACGCGGGCGTCACCTCGAAGCCGCCCGCGTGCCCGTCCAGCTCACTCACGTTGCTGACGGTCGTGAACCGCCACGGACCCACCGCGTCCGGCATGAACCGGACGCGGTAGACACCGTCGCCGTCGTAGAAGCCCTCGGCCTCCACGACGCGGTTGCGGTACTGGTACCGGGCCGACAGGCGAACCTCCGCGAAGGGGTTGCCGCCCGCCGGTCCGGCCAGCTCGATCTCGTGGACGCCCCAGCGCTCCACGGTGTCCGGAAAAATCACCAGTCCTTCCCAGCGGCGGCCTGCGCCTTGATGTAGGCGGGGATGTCCTGCTGCTCGGAGACGGTCAGCGACTGCTCGGCCGTCATGCCGTCACGCAGCACGTGCTGGCGGAAGACCGAGTACAGCGGCAGGTCCCAGAACTCGGTGTTCTGGTAGTTCGACACGGTGGCGTTCTCGCCCCAGTACACGCCCGAGGTGTCGATGCCGGCCAGCTCGGGGACGCTCTTGCCGAAGTTCGACACGACATTGTCGGTCTGCAGGACGGCCTTGATGCCCTGCTTGGACAGCTCGGTCTGGGCCTCCTCCGAGACCAGCCACTTGACGATCTGCAGCGCCTGCTCCTTCTTCGCCGAGGACGGCGGGATGAACGCGGCCCGGGTGTTCGGCTGGTAGATCGCCTTGGAGCCCCGCTTGAGCACCGGGATGGAGGTGACCCCGATGTCGACGTTCTTGGCCTGCTCCTTGAACGACTCCTCGTCCCCGTCCTCGATGAACAGCTCGCTGCCGGCGTACATGTTCAGCCGCGACAGCGTCTCGACCGCCATGGCCAGGTGCCCCGGCCGGCTCATGTCGCCCTTGAAGAAGTCGGTGACGGTGGTGAAGTCGTTGCGCGGGATCTCCAGGAAGCGGTACAGGTTCTCCACGTACTGCTTCCAGCCGTCGCCGCTGATGCTGACCTTGACCTCTTCGGGCTTCGGCTCCTCGCTCGTGGTGGGCTGGAACGGGTAGAGGCCGAGCTGGTTGAACTCCAGGTACTGGTCGGGGTGCTGCATGTAGCCCTTGTAGTGGTCCAGGCCGTCGTCCCTGGTCAGCTTCTTGGCCATGTTGTACGCCTCGTCGTACGTCATGCCGGGCTTGGGGTACTTCACCCCGAACTTGTCGAAGATCTTCTTGTTGTAGAGCAGCACGTGCTCGTCGATGAACAGCGGCACGCCGTAGACCCCGCCGTCGGAGCGCGACTTGACCAGCTCCACGCTGGCCTTGTTGAGCTTGCTCAGGTCGATGCCGGCCTTCTGGAGGTCGGGGGTGAGGTCGCCGACCCAGCCCATCGGCTCCAGGTCGCGGTCGATGCGGGACTTCGGGTCCTCGATGATGATGTCGGGGGTGACCCCGGCGCTCTTGAGGTTCTCGTAGCGCACGGGGAGGTCCCACGTCGCGTACTTGATCTTGACGCCGGGGAACGCGGCCCGCAGCCTGTTCCCGATGATCTCGTCGAAGACCCTGGTCCCCTGCCTGTTCCCGTCGACGCTCGACTCGAACGGCTTGTAGTTGGCGGCGAAGATGAACAGCTCGTCGTCACAGACGCTGAACGGCTGGTTGTACTTGTTGGGGACGTTCTTACACTCCCCAGTCGATGCGCCCGCCGAGGCGTTGGCGGGGGTGGCGACGACGGTCAGAGCGAGCGCGAGCAGCGCGAGCCCGCGGGTCTTGTGGTTCATTGTGACTCCCCCTTGGAAGGCGTGTAGCTGCACTGGCGCACGACATTCCGCCGGACGCCGCTCCTGAATTCGGTGATCGTGTGCTCGGGCCAGTTCGACAGCAGGCCCACGGCGTCACGCAGGTAGGACTCGTTGAAGACGACGTGCCGGATGTTGTTGCGGTTGTAGGAATAGACCATGTGGATGAAGCCGTCGCTGCTCTGCGTCATCACCGGATAGGTGAACTGCGGCCCCGACTGCGCCTCCACGTCGACGGAGTTCTCCCAGGTCCGGCCCTTGTCGGGAGACAGCGACACCCGCATGGGGGAGCGGTGCTCGACCCAGGGGTTGTAGGCCAGCACCAGCTTGCCGTCGTCCAGCTTGAGCGCGGCGATCCGCGAGTTCGGGTTGCCGATGGGCTCGGCCACCGGCGCGCTCCAGGTGCGGGCGAAGTCGGTCGACACGCTCTTGTAGATCGCGCCGTCGCCGGTGCGCATGTAGGCGACCAGCTTGCCCGGCTCCACCTCGACGACCGTCGGCTGGATCGAGCTCTTCGCCGTCCTGATCCAGCTCGTGTGCTCCTCCGGATACGCCTTCCACGTGCTCATGTCCTGGCTGAAGACGTAGAAGCCGGAGCTGGACCCCGCCTCGTCGTAGATCGGCAGCAGTACTTCGCCGTTGGACATGCGGATCGGGTTGGTGCCGACCATCCACCCCCACTCCTTGCGGATGTAGGTCGGCCGGCTCCAGGTGTGGCCGCCGTCGTCCGAGGTGATCAGCCGGATCGGGGCCTGTTCCCAGCCGTGTCCCTCGATCGTCACGAAGAACAGGTAGAGGCGCTTGCCGTCCGACCACAGCACCGGGTTGCCGTCGGCCTTGCCCGGCTCGTCGAACACCACCTCGGGCTTGGACCACGTCTTCTTGTCCACCGCCAGGCGCGACAGGTAGAGCGCCTGGTTGGGCGCACCTTCCGAGGTGCCGCCGTAGTAGACGGTCAGGATGTCGCCCGTCGGCGCCTGCGCGATCGCGGCCGCGTGCACCTTGGGCACGTTCGGGTCGGGGGCGGCCACGTCCTGGCGGCAGGCGTACGAGCCGGTCGGCTCCACCCGCACCACGCCGCCGCCGTCATCGGTGACGTACGACGGGACGGCCACGGCCACCGCCAGCGCGCCGTACAAGATGCTCTGCCTGAATCTCATGGCTGGTCAATCTCCAGATATTTGATGGTCTTCCGCAGGTAGGAAAAGGCGACGTGGAGGCGTCCGCCGCCGCCGTCGATGACGCTCGGGTAGGAGTAGCCGAGCTCGTTCTGCCAGTACTCGGGGTCGGCGTCCTGCAGCACCCGCCGGTGCGGCCACCGGGCGCCGCCGTCCTCCGACACCGCGAGGACCAGCGGGGTGCGCAGCGCCTTCCTGCGCCGCTCCCCGTTCTTGGTCACCCATCTGAACTGGTCGCGCTCCAGGCTCGCGTCGTTGTAGACGAGCGCGAGCCGGCCATCCACCCTCGTGAGCTGGACGGAGGAGTCGTTGTTCGGCAGGTCGGTCCGTTCGGGAGCCGACCACGTACGGCCGTCGGCGGAGGCCGAGGCGTGGACGCGGCCCGCCTTCCGGTCCCTGAACAGCGCGAGCAGCCGGCCGTCCGGCCGCCGCGCGATCGTCATCTGCACCAGGTCGCGGCTGCCGGGGACCGGGTGCTCGGCCCAGGTGAGCCCGCCGTCCGCGCTGACCTCGACGACGCTGCGGTCGCCGGAGGCGCCGCAGTGGTAGGCGGGCAGCAGCCAGGTGCCGTCGTCCAGGATCAGCGGCGGGTGCCGCACGAAGATCCCTGGCTCGGCGAGCAGCACCCGGGGTTCGCTCCACGTACGTCCGGCGTCCGCCGAGGTCCTGGCCACGACGTGCGCGCTCTTCTGGTCGTACGGCTCGCTGGAGGTGTGCAGCAGCCAGAGCAGCCCGTCCGCCTCGAACAGCACCGGGTTCTGCTCGCTGCGCTCCGGGTCGGCGGCGATCACCTGGGGCGGTTCCCAGCGGTCGCCGGTCAGCCGCGACAGCACGACGTCGGTGCCGGGGTGGCCCTCCTCGGGGCCGCTGAACCAGGTGCACAGCAGGTCGCCGCCCCGGGTGCGCAGCAGGTTGGCCGCGTGGTTGTCCGGGCCGTGCGGCGCGGGCAGCAGCGCCTCGCGCGCGCCCGGAAGGTCCGCCGACGGCCTGACGACGCCGTCGAAGCGCGGATCACTCATGCCTTCACCTCCCGTACGTCCGGGTCCGGCACGCCGCGCAGCTCCAGCTCCTCGGCCAGGTGGCAGGCCACCCGGCGGCCCCCGATCTCGCGCAGCGGCGGCGGCTCCGTACGGCAGGTGTCCCTGGCGTACACGCAGCGCGGATGGAACGGGCAGCCCGGCGGCACGTGCGCCGGGTCGGCGATGTCGCCCAGCAGCTTGATCCGCTCCCGGTGCCGCTTGGCCGCCGGGTCCGGGTCGGGCACCGCCGACAGCAGCGCCTCGGTGTACGGGTGCAGCGGCCGCGTGTACAGCTCCTCGGTGGGGCCCTGCTCGACGACCTTGCCGAGATACATGACCGCGACCACGTCCGAGACGTGCTCGACGATGCCCAGGTCGTGGCTGACGAACAGGTAGGCCAGGCCCGAGTCCTCCTGCAGGTCCCTCAGCAGGTTCAGGATCTGGGCGCGGACCGACACGTCCAGCGCGCTCACGGCCTCGTCGGCCACCACCAGCCGGGGTGACAGGGCCAGCGCCCGCGCGATCCCGACCCGCTGCCGCTCGCCGCCGCTGAAGGCGTGCGGGTAGCGGTTGGCGTACTCGGGGCGCAGGCCCACCCGGTCGAGCAGCTCGCCGACACGTTCGTCGATCTCCTCCTTGGAGCCGTACCTGTGCGCGCGCATCGGCTCGCCGATGATCTCGCGCAGGGTCTTGCGCGGGTTGAGCGAGGAGTGCGGGTCCTGGAAGATCATCCGCACCTGCGCCCGGTACGGCTTGAGCTCCTTCTCCTGCAGCCCCGCCACGTCGATGACCGAGCCGTCCGGCTGCCGGTAGAGCATGCGCCCGCCGGTCGGGTCGTGCGCCCGCACGATGCACCGGCCGAGCGTGGTCTTGCCGCAGCCGGACTCGCCGACCAGGCCGAGCGTGCTGCCGGGCTCGATGGCCAGGTCGACCTCGTCCACCGCCTTCACCGCGCCCACCTGGCGGCCCAGCAGCCCGCTGCGGATGGGGAAGTGCTTGGTCAGCCCCTCGATGCTGAGCAGGGGTTCCGTGCTCACGCTTCCTCCTCGTAGAGCAGGCAGGAGACCTCACGGTCGGCCATCGGGACCCGGCGCGGCAGCACGACGTCGCACTTCCCGGCCACGACGGAGTCGCAGCGCGGGTGGAACGGGCAGCCGTCCGGCCGCGCGTACGGCGGGGGCACCATGCCCTTGATGGCCGTCAGCCGGGTCCGCGAGGCCCGTCCGAGCCGGGGCATCGAGCGCAGCAGCGCCCGCGTGTACGGATGCCGGGGCGCGGCCAGCACCTGCTCGGCCGCCCCGTACTCCACGACCCGGCCCAGGTACATGACCGCCATGCTGTCGGCCACCTGCGCGGCCACCCCCAGGTCATGGGTGATCATCATGATCGCCATGCCGAAGTCCGCCTGCAGGTCCCGCAGCAGCTCCAGGATCTGCGCCTGGGTGGTCACGTCCAGCGCCGTCGTCGGCTCGTCGGCGATGAGCAGGCTCGGCCGGCACGACAGCGCCATCGCGATCATCGCGCGCTGCCGCATCCCGCCGCTCAGCTCGAACGGGTACGCGTCCACCCGGCGCTGCGGCATGGGGATGCCGACCCGGTCGAGCATCTCGATCGCGCGCCGCCGGGCGGCGGCCTTGCCGACGTTCTCGTGCAGCCGGACCGCCTCGACGATCTGGCTGCCGATCGTGTGCACCAGGCTCAGCGAGGCCATCGGCTCCTGGAACACCATCGCGATGTCCCGCCACCTGACCTGCCGCAGCAGCCGGCGGTTCGCGCCGACCAGCTCGACGGGGCCGCCCTCACGGTGCAGCGTGATCCGCCCGCCCTCGATGTGGCCCGGCGGGTCCACCAGGCGCAGGATCGAGCGGGCCATGACGCTCTTTCCGCAGCCGGACTCGCCGACGATGGCGAGCGTCTCGCCCTTGCGCACCCGCAGGTCCACGCCGTCCACCGCGCAGACCACGCCGTCGTCGAGCAGGAAGTGGGTGCGCAGGTCCTCGATCTCAAGCAGCACGTCGTCTGCGGCCACGCCGGACCCTCCTGTTCCCGTACGGGTCCGCCGCATCGCGCAGACCGTCGCCGAAGAAGTTCATGGCCACCACGACCACCACCACCGCGACGCCCGGCGCCAGCAGCCAGGGGGCGTTCGCGACCACGCGGATGTTCTGGGCGCCCTCCAGCAGCACGCCCCAGCTCACCGCCGGCGCCTGGAGGCCGAGCCCGAGGAAGCTCAGGCTCGTCTCGCCGAGGATCATGCTCGGGATCGCCAGCGACAGCGACGCGATGATGTGGCTGGCGAACGACGGGATCATGTGCCGGAAGATGATCGACAGCCGGCCCACGCCGTCCAGCCGGGCGGCCATGACGAAGTCCTCCTCGCGCAGCGACAGGAATCGCCCGCGCACGTCCCTCGCCAGCCCGGTCCACCCGATCAGCGACAGGATCACCGTGATGGCGAAATACCTGGTCAGTGGCCCCCAGTCGGTCGGGAGCGCGGCCGAGAGCGCCATCCAGAGCGGCAGCGTCGGGATCGCGATCAGGAACTCGATGACCCGCTGCACGGCGTTGTCCACGCCGCCCCCGAAATATCCGGATATGCCGCCTATGAGCATGCCGAGTAAGAAGCTGGCCGCGACCCCCACCAGGCCGATCGACAGCGACACCCGGGCCCCGTGGATGAGCCTGGACAGCAGGTCGCGCCCGTTCTGGTCGGAGCCCAGCAGGAAGACCGGCTCGCCCTTGGTGACCGGGCCGATCAGGTGGAGGTCCGACGGGATCAGGCCCAGCAGCTCGTACTCGTCGCCGTGCACGAACAGCCCGACGTCGATCCGCTGCCCGGGGTCCTCGGTGTAACGCTGCTCGTACGTCTTCGGGTCGCGCTCGGTGCGGTAGCCGTGCACGTACAGGCCGAGGTCGCCCGAGAAGCGCAGCACCTGCGGCGGCGCGTACGTCATCGACGTGTTCGCGGTCGAACTGGACATCGGCGCGAAGAACTCCGCGAAGATCGCCACGAAATACACCGGCACCAGGATGGCCATCCCGGCCAGCGCGAGCCGGTGCCTGCGGAACTGCCGCCACATCAGCCGCCACTGCGGCAGCGTTCCCACTTCCTTGGTCGGTCGCCTGAGGAACATGCGGCGCTACTCTCTCTTGTACCGTTTACGGATTCGCGGGTCCCACCACGCCAGCGCCAGGTCGCTCAGCACGGTTCCGATCACGGTCAGCGTGCTGAGGATCATGATGAAGCTGCCGACCAGGTACATGTCCTGGTTCATGACGCCGTTGAGCAGCAGCGGGCCGCCGGTCGGCAGGCTCATGACCACCGACACGATCGTCTCCCCGCCGATCAGGCCGGGCAGCAGCCAGCCGACCGTGCTGAAGAACGGGCTGAGCGACATCCGCACCGGATACTTCAGCAGCAGCTTCCACTCCGGCAGGCCCTTGGCCCTGGCCGTGTGCACGTACGGGCGGTAGAGCTCGTCCAGCAGGTTCGCCCGGGTCACCCGGATCATGCCGGCGGTGCCCGACACGCCGATCACCACGATCGGCACCCACAGGTGGCCGAGCAGGTCGAGGACCTTGCCCAGGTTCCAGGCGGCGTCCTGGAACTCGGGGGAGAACAGGCCGCCGACGCTCTGGCCGAAGAAGCGGAAGCCGACGTACATGAGGACCAGCGCCAGCATGAACTCCGGCACCGCCATGCCGATGAACCCCAGGAACGAGAAGCCGTAGTCGCCCCACGAGTACTGCTTGACCGCGCTGTAGATGCCGATCGGGAACGCGATCGCCCAGACCATGAGCAGCGAGCTGATCGACAGCACCGCCGACAGCGCGACCCGCTCGCCGATGAGCGTGGAGACCGCCTGATTCCAGGCAAACGATTGACCAAAATCACCGTGCAGGAGGATCGCCGTGATCCAGCGCCAGTACTGCAGCAGGAGCGGGTCGTCGAGGCCGTACCGGTGCCTGAGGTTGGTGATCTCCGCAGGGGTGAGGCCCTCGCCGCCGGCCTGCGCGTTGGCCACGAGCGTCGAGACGTAGTCGCCCGGCGGCAGGTTGATGATGACGAACGTGACGATCGAGATCGCCCAGAGCGTCACCACCACGTACACCAGGCGGCGGCCGAAGTATCCCAGCACGTCGGCTCCTCAGAGGGAGTACTGCTCGGGCTGGGTCGGCCCGGGGGTGGTGGGTGCGCCGGCCATCGAGTCGGGCACGTTCTTGAAGCTGTTCGACACGATGCCGTACTCGTCCGGGTACGTGCTGATCCCGATCGCGTAGAACTGCTGCGCCGCGATCTCGATCACCTTCCTGGCGGACTCGATCGCCCTGGTGGTGTCGGGCTCGGTGCGCATCGTGGTGAATGCCTCCAACTGGTCGCGCACCTCCTTGGGCGGCTCGTCGCCGGCCTTGCCCTTGCTGCCGTACCACTGCGCCCAGCGGATGGCGTAGCGGGCGCTGCCGGAGTTGCTCGGCACGTAGTAGTGGTCGCCGCCGGTGCCCGTGATGATGTCGAAGTCGCTGCAGGTGTACGTGGAAACCTGCGGCTGGTTCGCCATCGTGCGCTCGGTGAACAGCGTGCCCGCGACCGGGTCCACCCGCAGCCCGACCCCCACCGCCTCCCAGCCCTTCTTGACGAACTCCAGCGCCTCGGTGTGGTGCGGGAACTCGGTGCTGGCCATGACCGTGACGATCAGCGGCTTGCCGTCGGGGCCCAGGCGCTTGCCGTCGGCGTCCTTCTTGGTCAGCCCGGCCTTGTCGAGGTGCTCGTTCGCCTTCGCCGCGTCGAACTCGGTGTACTGCTTGGCGAACGCCTCGTCATAGACCACGTTCCGTTTGGACGGCGCGGCCTGCCACGGCTCGCCCTGGCCCGCGTACACGCCGTCGATGATCTCCTTGCGGTTGATCGCGTACGACAGCCCGATCCTGAAGTCCCTGTTCTGGAACAGCTTGCGCAGCTCGTCGTCCGCGATGTTCTGGTTGAACTGGATGATCATCGTGTTGCTGAGCCGGCTCGGCACGTCGAACAGCCGGTACTTGCCCTTGGCGGCGTTCTGGGAGACCAGCGGCTTGTTCTCCGGCGTGTTGAAGTTGCGCAGCTGCATGCCGATCTCGCCGTTCATGATCTTCAGCAGCTCGACCTGGACGTCGCCCAGCACCTCCGCCCGGTAGCGGTCGATGTACGGGAGCTGGCGCCCCTGCTGGTCGACCTTCCAGTAGTACGGGTTGCGCTCGGCCACCAGCGCCGTGCCCTTGCCGATCGGGCTGCTCACCTTCCAGGCGTGCAGCGTGGGCTGGTCGGCGTTGTGCCACGGGTCCTGCTTCTGCATGAACAGCTGCGTCCAGTCCTCCAGCTGCTCGTCCTTGGCCAGCTGGTCGACGTCCGGGTTGTACTTCTTGTGGAACTGCTTGAGGTAGTGCTTGGGCAGCAGGAACCCGATCGGGCCGGGCCGCTCGAACGTCGCGACCGCGATCTGGAACAGCAACCCCGCCTTCGGCTCCTTGTAGACGTAGCGGACGGTCCGGTCGTCCACCTTCTCGACCTTCACCCGCTCGGTGGTGCTGCCGTTCTCCAGGTAGAGGTCGTAGATGCCGGTGGTGTGCAGGTCGTGGTACGTGGCCACGTCCTCGAAGGCGAACATCAGGTCGTCGGCGGTGCACGGCTGGCCGTCCGACCACTTGAGGCCCTCGCGCAGGCGGAAGACGTATTCCCGGCCCCCGTTCTTGACCTCGAACTCCGCCACGTTGGCCACGATGTCGTCAGGGCCCTTCTGGCCGTTCGTGCCGGGCTTGAGCCTGACCAGGGGCTCGTACCCGAGGGTGTTGGTCAGCCAGTCGATGTCGTCGTCGCCGACGAGGGCCGAGGCCCAGGTGCCGCCGTACCTGCCCGGTTCCTTCAGCGGCGTGACGACGAGGGGGTTCTTCGGCAGGCGCTGCTCCAGCGGCGGCAGCTTGCCGCTCTTGACCAGCTGCGCCAGCGCCGGGGACTCCTTGGCGGACATGTCGGCGGCCTGGACGGCGCCGCCGGTGTCGGGGCTGGTGTCGAGGAAGCTGCAGCCAGTGGCGGTGGTCAGCAGGAGAAGGCCGCCGCCGCGGAGGAGGTTCCTCCTCGTGAACGGTTGGTGGGTCATGGGGGGTACTCCAGTTCTAACGATTGACCTTCACCAGGCTGAACCTGGCCGTGGTGTAGGCGTGGACCGCGTTCGCCTCCTGGTTCCCGTCGACGGCGAGGCCGATGTAGAACCGGCCGGTCCGCATCGCGATGCGCTCGTAGCCGATGCGGTCCCAGTTCAGCGAGTTGGACGACAGGAAGGCCTCGAACTCGTTGTCCCCGGTCAGCAGGCTCCGGCAGACCAGGCGCAGCCAGTACGGCTTCTTCGGGTTCAGCGGGTCCTCGCCGGCGGCCGGCCAGATGCCGACGCTGGGCTGCTTGCCGTTCGAGGCGACCCTGATGGCCTTGGCGCGCATGCCGGCACCGTCGTCACCGCTCGCGGACAGACCGATGCCGGCCAGCATGAACGGTGAGTTCGGCGCGAGGTCCTGACGCACCATGATGCCCGCGACGGCGTCGACGTGCCCCATGCTGATGCTGTCCACCCGCGCGGTGATCTCGATGACCTCGCCCCGCTGGCTGAACCCGACGGCCTGATAGGCGAAGTGGAAGGAGTCCTTCCAGCCCGCGATCTTCCCGGAGCCCTTCAGCGTGAACACGCCGTCCTTCAGCGCCGTGCTCCCGGGGATGGCCACCTCGCCGATGTCCTTCGCCGTCCACGGCTTGTGGGTCATGGTGCGGGTGACGTGGATCGGCACCAGCGACGAGGTGGTCGCCGACCCCGTGCTGTCGGTCGCGCGCGCCGTCAGGGAGTAGGTGCCGTCGGTCGCGTCCGCCCAGGTCGCCTGGTACGGCGCCGCGGTGGCCTCGCCGATCTTCTTGTCGCCGTGGAAGAACTCGACCTTGGCGATGGACGCGCCGTCGAGGGCCTTGGCGTCGGCCTGGACGACGACGGACTGCTGGTCCGTGTCCGCCGCGAACACCTGGTCGATCTTGGGGGAGAGGATCGCCACCTCGGGGTTGCGGGCCCCGGCTCGCTGGATGGAGTTCAGGTAGCGCTCCAGGTTCGTGTACCCGCTGCCGTCCACCGTCTTGGCGTCGTCGGCGTTCTCCGGGTTCAGCCCCTGGGCGGTCTCCCACTCGTCCGGCATGCCGTCGTGGTCGCTGTCGGCGGGAGCGGGCGCCTCGGGCGGCGCCGGCAGCCAGCCGCCCACGTCCTTCTGGGAGTTGATGTGGCGCCCCGTGCCGGTGCGCGCCTCGTTGATCAGCCTGGCGTCGATGGAGTCCCGTCGCGGCAGGGTGGCTCCGGCCTGTTCCAGGACCGTCGCGAACGCCTGCTGCGCGGGCTGCTCCGTGATGCCGTTCTCGAACTCCACCGGCCTGGGCCGCAGCGTGATGCCGCCGGTCGGGTAGGTGATGCCGAGCGTGTTGTCGGCCGTGAGGTCGGCGTGGCCCTCGACCGTGTTGCCGCTGACGTGCCACTCGCCGAACCGGCCGGGGGCCACGATCGTCCTGGCGATCGGGGGCAGCGTGTTGGGGCCGGGCTTGTAGTAGTTGCCGATGATGTTGATGCCGTTGGCCCACTCGCCGCCGTAGCAGGTCGTGATCCCGGGGTTGTAGATCACGTTGTTGCGGTGGTCCACCACCAGGCTCATGCCCTCGGTGAAGCTGAAGCGCGGGTTGCGGCCGTTCTCGTGGATGAGCAGGTTGTGGTGGTAGGTGATGGTGTCGCCGCCCCACAGGCCGCCCATGCCGTGCCGGCCCTTGGGGTGCACCGAGTTCACCAGGCCCTCGGAGATGATGCACCACTGGACGGTCACGTTGGTGTTGCCGTAGACGGAGAAGCACTCGTCCACACCCCAGCTGAAGGAGCAGTGGTCGATGATGATGTCCCGCACGCCACGGGCGCCGAAGGTGTCGATGGCGGTGCCGAGTTCGTCGCCGCCGCGGAAGCGCAGGTGGCGCAGGATGATGTTGCTGCCCTTGATCTGCGTCTCGTTGCCGATGACGGTGATGCCGTGACCGGGGGCGGTCTGGCCGGCGATGGTGAGGTTCGAGCCGGTGATGTCGAGGCCGCCCTTGATCTTGATGTTCCCGGCGACCCGGAAGACGACCGTCCCGTCGGACTTCGCCACCGCCTCACGTAAGGACCCGGGGCCGTCGTCGTCGAGGGTGGTCACCTCGTACACGGCGCCGCCCCGGCCGCCGGTGGTGTACATCCCGGCCCCCTCGGCGCCGGGGAAGGCGGGCACACCCTTCGCCTTCACCTTCGGCGCGACGGTGGGCGTGGGGCTCGGGCTGGGCGGTGCCGCCACGCCGGAGGTGCCCGCCCATGCCACGGCGGGCGGAACCAACGCCGCGGACCGCACGAAATCCCGGCGACTGAATTCTGATTGCTGGCGATCGAAGCCTTCGGCCTCGCTCATGCGAAACGCTCGCTTTCTGCCCCGAATAGACAGGGCTGTGCCGTCTTTCGGCACGACTCCGGACCACGCTGTCGCTAAGTGAGAATTTTTATTCAGCCATGAATGGAGTGGATTCATCACATCGTGAACGACGCCGTTGTGACTGTCAAGAGCGCTTTCCAACCCGCCAGATCCAGCGTCAACCCCCGCAACGGGCCCACCCGAACCCGCCCACCCACCTCACACCGCCCCCAGCCGCCCGGCCCGCCCCGCCCTCACGAGCCCGACGTCGTCCGCCCTCACGAGCCTGAGGCCCTCACGAGCCTGAGGCCCTCACGAGCCTGAGGCCCTCACGAGCCTGAGGCCCTCACGAGCCCGACGCCTTTGGGCGCGCACGCCGACGGCCTCCGTCACGCGGGATCGCCGACCCGCCACCCAAACCCGGTGGCCTCCTGCCCCTAAGCCCGGCAATCTCCGCCGCCCAGCCTGGCGACCTGCAGCACAACGCTGAACGGCCCCCGCCGCCCAAGCCCGGCACACCTCCGGCACGCAAGCCCGACGACCTCCGCCACCCAAGGCTGAACGACCCCCCGCCGCCCAAGCCCGGCACACCTCCGGCACGCAACCCCGGCGGCCCCCTCCGGCATACAAGCCAGGCGACCTCCGCCGCGCAAGACCTACGGCCCCTCCGGCACGCGGGTGCGGCTCGGCGCACGATACACGGCCCCAGCCGGCTCCTCACCGGCCCTCAGGCAGCCGCGCCCAACTGAGCCCCAGCAAGACCGCCCCCAGCAAGACCGCCCCCAGCAAGACCATCCCCTGACCAGGCGAAGGTCAGTCCTTAAGGAGTTGCTCAGCCACACCCACATCCGTGATGAGCGTGTTCACCCACCCCCCACGCAGCGCCGCCCGAATGGCCGCCGTCTTCCGGCGACCCCCCGCGATGGCGATCCGCCGCGGCACCCGCAGCAGATCAGCCGCCGAGATGCCAAGAATGCGTTCCTCGAGCGGCGACGCGATCAGCCGCCCCTCGGCGTCGAAGAAGCGCAGGCACACGTCACCCACCGCCCCCAACTCCCGCAACGTCTCGAAGTCCTCCTCCGAGATGGCGTTGCCGCTGTCACGCAGCAGCGGCGACGGATCCAGGCTCCCGATCCCCACCAGCACCGTGGTCAACCGCGACCAGGCATCCACGACCTGCCGTACGACGTGATCGTCCGAAAGCGCCTGCCGGGCGGCCGCGGACCCGACCAGGCCGGGCGCGGGCAGGAAGACGGGCTCGGCGCCCGTGAGATCGGCCAGATGGGCGGCCAGACGGGTGGCCTGGACCTGCGCGGATCCCTTGCCCACCCCGCCGATGAGCTGGACGACCTCCTCCGCCACCTGCACCGGACGGCGCTGCATGGCCTCCACCGTGGCCAGCAGGCTGGCGCTCCAGGACGAGATGCCCAGGTGCTCGCCGCCGATCAGCGTGGCGTCCAGGTACGTGGCGCCTGCCGAGCCCAGCGCGGCCACCACGTCGTGGTTGTCGCCGGTGGCGTCCACGACGATGATCTGCTCCACGCCGTACTTGCGCTCGAGGTCCTCCTCCAGTAACGCGTGCACGCCGCTGGGCACCACGACCACCGTGCGTACGATGCCGATCTCCGCGGCCTCCTTGAGCAGCCGCGACACCCGCGGCTGCGAGATGCGCAGCTGCGCCGCGATCTGCGGCTGGCGCACCCCGTGCTCGTGGTAGAGGCGGGCGACCCGCACCAGGAGCCGCATGCGTTCCGACTCCTGGCTGAGCCGGCGACCGCTGAACCTCATGGGCTCACCGCCGGAGCGGCCCTTCTCGAACTGACTGTCAGCTCCCACGATCGCTGGCCTCCGCTTCGGCTCCGCCGCTCATGCTGGTCCGGTGGCGAGCCCGGGCCACTGCCGAGTGCCATTCTGCTAGCCCGCGGCCACGCTCGCACCACGATGCCCCGGGTACGTGGCACGCGCCACGACCCGCCACCCAGGACAGCACCCGACGGGACCGTACACCGACCGCGCCACCGCCACCCCCGCCGGCTCTACCCAACGGCCACGCCGCCACGGCGCCGTCGCCCCGCTGCCCGGTTGCCGCAGCCGCCCCAGCACCGTCCCTCCACACCCGGATCGCCGTGGACGGTCCGGCACCACCGAACGGCCCCTTCGAGGTCGTCGGCCCAGCACCGTCGCCCTGCACCCAGGTCGCTGTCGCCCGTCCGGCATCGCGGAAGGGCCCGTTCGACGTGATTGGTCGAGCGCCGTCGGCCCGCTTCCAGGCCGCCATCGCTCGTCCATTACCGCCGAAGGGCCCGTTCGACGTGGTCGGTTCAGAACCATCGGCCCGCGGCCCGTTCGACCTGGTCGGCGCCGCGCCGAGGCCGCCGAGCGACCCCAGCTTCGTGTGCAGCCCACTCCTCCGGCCCAGGGTCGCGAGCCGGGCGAGCCCCGCCCGAGCCGCAGACCGCCGGCAGGGTGCCCGACCGCCCCACTCCGGCCCCCGCCCCCGAGCGTCAGCGAGCCCACGTCGCACCCCTCCCTCCCACCATCGCGCCTACCGCCGGGCGAAGGCCTGGAGCTTCGCGAAGAAGTCCTCGAAGATGAACCGCGCGTCGATCGAGTCGTACGTACGGATCGCCCGATTTTCGAGGGAGAAGTCGTACGACCCGTCGTGGCGGAAGTTCGGGGCGGGGCGCTCCACCCACGTCCCGCAGTCGGGATGGAGCATCAGCCCGATCGCGGGCGAATCGCCGAGCGCGCGGAACTCGATCGACGGCCCGCTGTGCTGCTCGTTCCACTCGACGAGCTGGCGCACGAGGTACTCGCCGATCTCGCCGTACGGCGCCACCTTCGCGTCGAGCTCGGCGTATCCGACCGCCGTCATCCGGTACGTCGGCGCCGGGACCTGCCAGACCTTGACCGCCGAGGAGAACACGACATTGGCCGCCACGATGTCGTTGGACAGGTTGAACTCCGGCCGGGCGGGCAGGCCGCCGCGCCCGTCGTACCCGTTGCCGCCGATCCAGATCACGGTCACGTCCCGCTCGGCGATGCGCGGCTCCAGGAGCAGGGCCGAGGCCATGTCGGTCAGCGGGCCGAGGAAGGCCACGTACAGCGGCTCGGGGACGTCCCGCATGGCCTCTTCGATGATCAGGTCCGCGCCGGGCGACGGGACCGGGGTGACCACGTCGGGCAGCGCATACGGGGCGCCGTCCTCGACCCTGACCGTGCCGTCGAGCTTCATCAACCGCAGCAGCAGGTCGATTTCCGCGCGGCTTTCCTCCAGGCTCGACCGGGTGCGGCGATTGCCGAAATGCGCGGCGATCAGCCCGCGAATATCGAGGCTCGGTGAGAGCAGGGCGTGCACGATGGCGAATTGGTCGTCCGCCTCGTTTTTGGCGTCGGTGTTGACGATCACTCTGCGCCGGTGGGAAAAGGTACGGCCCGCCATGCACACCCTTCCATCTATCTTGAATATCTATTCAAGTACGTATCTATATTCCGATATTAGGTTGTGACATTTGTGGTGTCAAGGTCCCAGAGGATGACGGACAGCGCGAACGGCGAGATGGTGTGGTCGTCGTGCGTGGCGTCCTCAAGGAGATCCCACCGTCCGTGCTCGGGCCGCCCGCCGGCGAGCAGCGCCACCCGGTCGCGTACCGGGGCCTGGTAGACGCGGTGCCCGACCCCGTTGAAGCAGCACTCGTCGAACCGGTTGAGGATCTGCACCTGCCCACGCCCCGGACCGACGGACGCCAGCACGTACATGTCGAGGAAGTCGTCGGAGGTGGCGGCGTAGAAGCCGGGCAGCGCCTCCTTGGTCTGCTCCCAGTCGCCGGTCGTGGGGCGCGGCTTCGGCGAGGCGGGACGCAGGAAGAACGGCAGCGACCCGGCCGTGGGATAGCTGCGGGTGACGCGCGGGTCCAGCGCCGCGAACACCGTCGTCGCCCAGCCCCCGCCCGACAGGCCGATCATCTCGACGGAGGCCGGCCGGTACGTGGCCTGCGCGTAGTTGAGGGTGATCGTGAGCGGTTCGAGGAAGAAGGTCAGGGCGGAGAACTCGGTGCTCTCCCAGGGCGGGAGCTCGCGGTGGGAGGGGTTCGGCAGCAGCTTCGCCGGGTCCTTGGGGTCGGCGATCTGCTGCTGGTTCCAGTGCTGGAACGGCATCGCGTACGCCATCACCCGATAACCGCGGTCGAGCAGGGCCTGGACGGTGCGGAGCATGGTGTCGAACGGCTCGCCGTGGCCGTTGTGGTAGAGCGCGAGGCGCCGGTTCCAGGCGCGGCGCGGGACGATGTCGTACACCTTGGCCGAAACCTGGTAGCCCAGGGGGACCGTCAGCCGGTCGATCCGGCGAACACCCGTCAGGGAGGCGAAGTCAGGAGCCGGCACGTCGGTCTCGACGGTGGGGAGCGTCTTCGGCTGCCCCGCGCCCTTCCAGATGTAGTCGATCATGCCCTTACGTTTGGCGGCGATGTCGGCGGCCGACGCGATTCCGATCAGCGGCTCGATGTCGACGCCTGCGACGGCGGGCGGCAGCGTCTTGTACTCGGGCCCGAACCTGGCCGCCACCTCCTGATTGACCGGCGCCACCGGCCGCGGCGCCCCCTTCCCCCCGCGCACCCCCTCATCCAGCCCACCCGTTCCCGCCGCACTCCCGCTCCCGGCCGCACTCTCGACCCCGGCCGCGCTCCCGGCGCGGCCCACGACCCCGGCCCCCGCACCGGTACGACTCGCCGCCTCGGCCGGCCCCGTGACGACGGCCGCCCCGATACCACCCAGCACCCCGCCCAGCAGAGCACGCCTACTCGCCAACTTGTCCATCTCATCCATTCCTTCCACTACGTCAAACCCGTGATCTCAGCACCCGCCACCACCCCGACCCGGTTACCGGGAGGCGCACTGCCCTGGCTCAGTGGTCGGAGCCGTATCGCCCCGATCCGATGGCCGGGATGCGCCGCCTTGGCCCGGTGGCCGGGAGGTGCACCTCCCTGGCTCGTTCTCTGGGAGGCGTGTCGCCTTGGTTCGGTGGTCGGGAGGTGCACCGCCTTGGTCTGGCGGCCAGGAGGCGCACCGCCCTGGTCCGGTGGCCGGGGTGCACCGCTCCGGTCCGGTGGCCCGGAGAGGTACCGCGGCGGTCCTTTCGCCAGGAGAGCGCATCGCCTTGGTTCGGTGGCCGGAGGTGCGCCGCTGCCCGGCTCAGCGTGGCCGGGGGTTCCAGCCGCCCAGGACGAACGACGGGTCGCTCCACTTCTCCGCCTCGGCGGTCGTCAGCTGGCGGGAGCAGGGCAGCCGTTGCGCGGTGTCGATGGCGCGGCCGGTGGTGAGGTCGGTGCTGCCGTACTCCCAGAAGGAGAGAGTCTGTGCCTGCGCGCAGTCGTTCGGGTCGATGGCCCAGCCGACAGGGGCGATGTGGCCGTCCATCTCGGTGTCGATGAACACCGCCTGGCTGTGCGTGAACCGCCACACGGCGCTGCGGCTCAGCACCACCGAGCCGTCCGGTACGCCAGGGGCGCGCGTCAGCTTGGTGCGGACGAACACCGCGCCCGGCCGGGTCGCGTCGTTGCGGCTCTGCGAGATGTAGCCGGCGTCCGTCGACTCCAGCACCGAGTCCTGGATGAACACCGTGCCGGTGCCCCACACGAAGTCGGTGTCGCCGCTGATCCGGCTGCCGGTGACGAACCCCTTGCCCTGCAGGCGCAGGGTGTCCTGGTGGCTGCGCAGGTCCACGCGTTCGAGTGCGATCCGCTCGTTGTTGCCCCGGAACGCCTCCGCCTGCGAGCCGCCGTCGGGGGTCGTGTTGTGAAGTGTGAGGTTCTGAATCCGGAAGTCCGCCGCGTCCACCCCGAACATGGCCCGCCAGCAGTTGTGCAGGTCCGAGGTCTCCAGCACGCGGCGCGGGCACACATCGGCGGGGCCGCCCTGGCGAAGTGCGGCGTCGCCATTGCGCAGATCGTTGTTGGCGTACTGGATCACGGTCCGGCCCGCGCCCGCCCCGCGCACGGTGATGTGCGGCCGGTCCTCGCGTACGTAGACGATCTCGGTGTAGACACCCGGCCGTACGTCGATCGTCACAGGCGACTGATTGCCGGTCGGCACGGCATCGATGGCACCCTGCACCGTACAGAAGTCCCCGGTCCCAGTCCCGGAAACCGTCAGGTGCCGGCTCTGAACCCCCCGCTTCCGGGTTTTGAAGCCCCACTTTCCGGCTTCCTGCATCCCGCCGAACCCCGTGAACACCTCGGGGTCGACGGTGACGTAGTACTCCTGCCCGTACTCGAGCTGCCGGTGCAGGTACACGTCGGCCACATTGCCGTCGATCATGATCGATTCGTACGAGAAGTCGTGCGGCAGGCCCGTGTCGGAGACGGCGGCGCCGATGTTCTTCTTGTCGGCCTTGGCCGCGGCGGCTTCGACCCGATCGACCAACGCGCCGTCGGTGACCCGGCGCACCTCGATCGCGCCAGAGGAACCCAGGGTCGGGGGTGCCGGGAAGCTGATCTTCAACGGCGCGTCCACGCAGGTCCCCCTCGCCCGCCCGGGCACCGAAAATCCCACCCCCGCTCCATCGTCAGTGTCTGGTCCGCCGAGGGTTCCCGCCGCATTGGGCACATCCCGTCCGCTGAGGGCCCCCGCTCCATCGTCAGTGTCTGGTCCGCCGAGGGTTCCCGCCGCATTGGGCACATCCCGTCCGCTGAGGGCCCCCGCCCCATCGGCCGCGGTTGGTTCCGTGAGGGTTCCCGCTGCCTCGGTCGTGCTTGGTCCGTTGACGCTTGCCGCCCCGATGGCGGCTGCGGCTCCGCTGGTCGTCGCTCTGTCGACGGCGGCGTTGGCTCTGCTGGTGGTCGTCCTGGCGGTGGTGGGTGAGGTGTTGCTGGTGGTCGTCCTGGCGGTGGTGGGTGAGGTGTTGCTGGTGGTCGTCCTGGCGGTGGTGGGTGAGGTGTTGCTGGTGGATGCGGTCTCGGCGCTGGCTAGGGGGGTCGTTCCCGGGGAGGTGAAGGGTGGGGGAGTGGGGGATAAGGCGAGCGCTGCGGTGAGGAGCGCGGTGATCGGGGCCTTCACATTCACCTCTCTGAGAGCGAATGGATAGTTGGCTTTGAATATATATGTAGACGTCTCGACAAGATCGGTCAAGAGCGGGAGGTCTTGTCGGTTCGTGGGGGTTCGTGGCATGCTGGGCGGCCATCGTGGATGTGACACGTGTAGAGTCGGCGCTTGACCTGGTCAGCGGCCGGAAGGCTTGAAGGAGCAAAGCCATGAAGAAGAGCCTGGCCCTGGTGAGCCTCCTGGCCGTGCTGGCGGCCGGGTGCGGATCCGGAGGAGGCGGGGGCGGGGGAGATTCGGCGTCGACGACGCTGCGGTTCGTCGGGCCCGAAGATCCCAAGACGTTCCAGCCGGTCATCGACGGGTTCCAGGCCAAGAACCCCGGCGTGAAGGTCGCGTACACGCAGATCCCCTTCGACCAGCTCAACAGCACTCTGCAGCAGCGGCTGGCCGCCAAGGACGACACGATCGACGTCTACACCGTCGACCAGCCGCGCGTCGCGGCGCTGGCCACCCGGGGGTTCCTGGTCGATCTGAGCGACTGGAAGGACCGGGTCAAGCAGGCGGCCCTGCCCGCCCAGTACGAGGTCAACGAGCACAACGGCAAGCTCTGGTCCGTCCCCATCTGGACCTCCGACCAGTTCCTCTTCTACAACAAGACCCTGCTGAAGAAGGCTGGGATCACCCCGCCGCCGAGCGACCCCGCCAAGCGCTGGACGTGGGAGCAGACGATCGAGGCGGGCAAGAAGGCGCAGGCCGAGGGTGGCGCCCAGTGGGCGTTCATCCCCGAGCAGATCGAGCAGTACTACCAGCTGCAGAGCCTGGCCGAGTCGCTCGGCGGCGGCTCCGGGATCACCGGGCCCGACATGCTGACGCCCGACCTGACCACCGACGGCTGGGTGAAGGCGATGACGTGGTACCGCGACCTGTTCGCGAACAAGCTGGCGCCGCGCGGGGTCGGCTCGTTCCAGACCTCGCCGCTGTTCAGCGAGGGCAAGGTGGCCTTCTTCGCGGGCGGCCCGTGGGACGTGGGCGTCTTCTCGGCGGCCAAGGACCTCGACTGGGGCGTGGCGCCGTACCCCTACTTCAAGGGCGGCAAGCAGGTGACGCCGACCGGCTCGTGGTCCTGGGGCATCAACCCGGCTTCGGAGAACCAGCCGCTCGCGCGCAAGTTCCTCGAGTACGCCTCGCTCGACCCCGAGGGCAACCTGCTGACCACGAAGGCCACCACGATCATCCCGTCGAACCGGGCCGCCTTCGAGAAGTACGTCCCCACCCTCGACGCGCTGGGCGGTGACAAGAGCAAGGGGGTCGGCGAGATCCTCACGTACGACGCCGACAACACGGCGGTCGCGCGGCCCAGGTCGGTGGGGTACATCCAGTTCGAGGACATCATGACCAAGGCGTTCGCCGACATCCGGAACGGCGCCGATCCCAAGACCCGGCTCGAACAGGCCACGCAGGAGGTCAAGACGGCCTGGGCCCAGCTGCGATGACGGACGCGTCGGACAGGCACCTGTCCTCTGGAGGCGGAGGCGGAGGCGGAGGCGTGGCGGGTATGTCGGGCGCGCCGGATGGGCGGCTGTCGTCCGGCGGCGAAGGCGTGGCGGGCGGGCGGCCGTCATCCGGAGGCGGAGGCGGAGGCAAGGACGAAGGCGTGGCGGGCGGGCGGCTGTCGTCCGGAGGTGGAGGCAAAGGCGGAGGCGTGGCGGGCGGGTGGCCGTCGTCTCGGCGTAAGCGGAGCGGCCGGGTGGTCGGGCGGCCGGTGCTGGTGTCGCTGGCGTTCCTGGCGCCCGCCCTGGTCGCGCTCCTCGTCCTCCGGCTGATCCCCGCCGTCATGGCGTTCGCCAGCAGCCTGAGCCACACCAGCCTGGTCACCGGCGAGACCACGTTCGTCGGCCTGGGCAACTACGCCACGCTCTTCGCCGACCCGACGTTCCTCCAGAGCGTCCGCGTCACGCTCGTGTTCAGCCTGATCGTCAACCCGCTGCAGATCGCCGCCGCCCTGGCCCTCGCGGTCCTGTTCACCCGCCGCTTCGCGGGCGTCCGGTTCCTGCGGGTGCTGGTGATCCTGCCGATCGCGGTGCCCCCGGCGGTCTCGGCGGCGATCTGGAGCGTCGCGTACCGGCCGGACGGCCTGCTCAACTCGGTGCTGAGCGTGCTGGGCATCCCGCCGCAGCCGTTCCTCACCTCGCCGGGCCAGGCCCTGTGGTCGCTGATCGTGCTGCTGTCGTGGATCGGCGTCGGCTACTGGATGATGTTCCTCATCGCCGGGCTCCAGGACATCCCCACCTCCCTGTACGAGGCCGCCGCGATCGACGGCGCGTCGGCCTGGGCGCGCTTCTGGCACGTCACGCTGCCGCTGCTGCGCAGGCCGCTCGCGTTCGTGCTGGTGGCGGACACGGTCTCGAACTTCCTCGTCTTCGCTCCCGTACAGATGCTGACCAACGGCGGCCCGCAGGGCTCCACCAACGTCACCATGTTCGACATCTTCACCCGCGCCTACTCCGTGGGCGACCTGAACCTCGCCCAGGCCGAGGTGATGCTGCTCGTGCTGCTCGTCCTGGCCGTGGTGATCGTGCAGTTCCGGCTGCTCCGGGGGAGGGACTGACCGTGTCCAGACGTCTGTACGCCCTGCTGGGCACGATCGTCGGCCTGGCCTTCGCGCTGCCCCTGCTCTGGGCCCTGTCCAGCTCGTTGCGCGGCGGCTCGGAGATCTTCCGCCACATCTCGCGGCTGTCGTGGGAGACGCTCGTACCGGCCGTTCCCACCCTCGGCAACTACGCGAGCCTGGTCACCGGCGACTTCGGCCGCGCGATACTCAACTCCCTGCTCGTGGCGCTGGCCACCGTGGCCGTGGGCCTGCTGATCTCGGCTGCGGCCGCGTTCGGGCTGTCGGCGGTGCGGTTCAGGGGCCAGGGGGCGCTGTTCGCGATCGTGGTGCTCAGCTTCCTCATCCCCTTCGACGCGATCGCGATCCCGCTCGCCACGCTGTTCCGCGACTGGGACCTGACGAACACGTACGCCGGGCTCATCCTCCCGGGCCTGGGCCACGGCCTGGCCATCTTCCTGCTGCGCCAGTTCTTCCTGGCCATCCCCAAGGACCTGGTGGAGGCGGCGCGCATCGACGGGCTCGGCTGGTTCGGCGTGTTCGCCAGGATCTACCTGCCGCTCTCACGTCCCGCCCTGGTGAGCGCGGGCCTGACGCTGTTCATCTTCCAGTGGCAGTCGTACGTCTGGCCGCTGCTCATCGGCACCGACGCCGAGCACCAGCTCGGCCCGATCGCCTTGGCGAACATGCGTGGCCAGTTCACCATCGACTACGGGCAACTGTTCGCGGGCTCGATCGTGCTGACGGTCATCCCGCTGCTGATCATCCTGCGCTTCCAGCGTCACTTCACGCAGTCCATCGCCACCACAGGTCTCAAATAACCTCCGAGAACAACCTCCGAGAAGGGTCTCCATGAGTTCTTCGACCATGCGCGTCATCTTCGACACCGACATCGGCTCCGACGTGGACGACGCGCTGGCGCTCGCCGTCCTGCTCGGCTCGCCGGAGGTGGACCTGGTCGGCTGCACGACCGTCTACGGTGACACGTTGCTGCGGGCGCGCCTGGCCAAGCGGCTGGTACGTCTCGCGGACCGGTCCCTGACCGTCATCCCGGGGGCGGCCAAGACCCTTACGGACCGGCCCGTCTGGTGGGCGGGTCACGAGGGCAGGCTCTTCACCGACCTGGAGACCGAGGCGGTCGACTCCGGGGACGCGGCGGCGTACCTGGTGGACCAGGTGAGCCGCGCGCCCGGCCAGGTGGACGTCGTGGCGGTCGGGCCCCTCACCAACCTCGCCAACGCCCTGACGGCGTCGCCGTCGTTCGCCCGGGACGTCCGGCACCTGTGGATCATGGGCGGCCGCTTCAACGACCCCGAGCCGGAGCACAACCTGCGCTGTGACCCGGAGGCGGCGGCCATCGTCTTCGGCTCGGGGGTGCCGATCACGGTGACCGGCCTGGAGATCACCACCACGGTCCGGATGGACGCCGCCGACGTGGCCGCCGTCGCGGGGGCCGGGGCGCTGGGGGAGGCGCTGAAGGCGGAGATCGAGCAGTGGTGGCGGTTCTGGAACGAGGAGTGGAACAGCCCGCACGACCCGATCACGGTGCTGAGCATGCTGGCGCCGGACCTGTTCGCCTTCAGCCCGGAGGGCCGGGTGGAGGTGGGGGCGGACGGCTCCAGCACGTTCGTGCCCGGGGGCGGCCGTACCCGGGTCACCGTCTCGGGCTCGCCGGAGCCCATCGCCCAGGAGATCGTCCGCCGCATCGTGGCCGCCGCCGCGAAGGCATGATCATCATGACAGCCGGCAGGCCGTCTCCTGCGAGTACGCGTACTGAGGCTCCTCGGCGACCGCGTCGCGGCCCTGGTACTTCCACTGGCACACCGCCGTCGCGGTGATGGGTTTGTTCGTCATGCCGAAGCACGACAGCGAACTCCAGTTTCCGGCGGCCATGCTGTAGCCCTGCGCTTTGCAGTATTCATGGGCGTCGTTGAAGGTGATCGAGCCCTGGGAGGGCGCCGGCGGGCTGCTCGGGGGCGGCGTGGTTCTGGTCGGCCTGGTCGTGGGCTTGCGGGTCGGCTTCTTGGTCGGCTTCTGGGTGGGCTCGACGACCGGGGCTTTCGTACGCGACGCCCTGCGGGTCGGGCTCGACGTGCCGCGCGGGACGGCGCTCGTACTGGGCACGGCCTCGGCCGCCGACGACCGCTCGATCTCCGCCGGGGCGGGTGTGTCCTGCGTGGTCGGCGTTTCAGGCGCGCTGGAGGAAGGCAGGGCCACGGGCACCGATGCCACCGCGGTCGCCGCGGTCGTCCCGGTCGCCTTGCTGCCGGACGCGGCGGGCACGAGCGCGAAGTAGCCGGCTGCCGCGGCGGCGACGAGCAGGGTCGCGCCCGCCGTACCCATGACCAGGCCGCGCCTGCGGCCGTCCGCCTTCTGAACGGCGACGGCCGGGCGTCCCGGCCGGCGGCTCACCGGAACGGTGTTCCAGAGCGGGGACGGCAGAGCGCGCAGGCGTTCGATCACCTGAGCGGCGGTGGGCCGCCGGGCCGGGACCTTGGACAGGCATTCCTCCAGCAGCGCCCGCACTGCCCCGTCCAGCCCGCCGAGGTCCGGCTCGCCGTGCAGGATCGTGTGCAGGACGGCGGGGATCGACTCGCCGGTGAAGGCGTGCTGCCCGGTGGCCGCGTAGACCATGGTCGCGCCCCAGGCGAACAGGTCGCTCGCGGGCCCGATGTCGCCGCCGGAGATCTGTTCGGGCGCCATGTAGGCGGGGCTGCCGATGGCCTGGCTGCTGACGACCGACTGGCTGAGGTCCAGCGCCCGGGCGATGCCGAAGTCGATGACGACCGGCCCCTCGGGCCCGAGCAGCACGTTGCCGGGCTTGAAGTCGCGGTGCACCACGCCGGCCTCGTGGATGGCCATCAGGGCGGTCGCGGTGTTGATCGCCAGCCGCTGCAGGGCGGCCGCCCCGCGCGGCCCGTTGTCGCGTACGGCGTCATGCAGCGACGGCCCGTCCACGAACTCGCTGACGATGTACGGCCTGCCCCCGAGAAACCCGCAGTCGAGGATCTGGGCCGTGCAGAAGGGCGCCACCCGCCTGGCGGTCTCCACCTCGTGCAGGAACCGCTTCTGCTCCCGGTGGTCGGCCATCAGGTGCGGGTGCAGGAGCTTGACCGCCACCGGGCCGCCGTCGCCGCCGCGCCCCAGGTAGACGGTGCCCTGCCCGCCTACCCCAAGCCGCCCTTCCAGGCGGTGGGACCCCACCGTCCTGGGATCCTCGGCCAACAGGGCCAACACTTCGGCCACCAAGCCTCCAGCCCGTCAGTGGGCCAAGATCGTATCAGAGCACCGCCAAGGTCAGTTAAGTGACAAGTCAGACACGCAGCGCAAAATTTGTTCCAGGCGCGAGGCCAGGGTTGCCCATGATTCGGTACAAGGTCCAGATATGCCCGTTGACCAGGCATATCGTCCGGGTCATCGGCGCCCGTCCTGGGCATATGTTGGTTATATCGGCTCTTGGTCGCGTACGGTGACCTACTCGCTGGAGCCGATGCGAGGCATCGATGACCATTGCCACGTTGCGCGCCTCGGCGCAGACGTACGCCGGCGGTCTGCCCGCTGAGGTGACCAGTTTCATCGGGCGTCGGCACGAAGTAGCGGCGATCAAGCGCTTGCTCTCCGAGGCCCGGATGGTCACCCTCACCGGTCCGGGCGGCGTCGGCAAGACCCGGCTGGCCCTGCGCGTCGCCACCGACCTGCGGCGGGCCTTCCCCGACGGGGTCTGGCTGGTCGAACTCGCCGAACTGGACAACCCGGCACTGCTGCCCCAGGCCACGATCGCCGCGCTGAAGATCCAGAGTCACACCGCCCGGCCGCCCCTCCAGGTGCTCACCGAGCACCTGTGCGCGCGGCGGGCGCTGGTCGTCCTGGACAACTGCGAGCACGTCCTCGACGAGTCCACCGTGATGGCCCAGGCGCTGCTGCGTTGCGCCCCGGACCTGCGCATCCTGGCCACCAGCCGGCAGCCGCTGGGAGCCGTCGGCGAGCAGGCGTTCCCCGTGCCGACGTTGCCGCTGCCGGGCTGCGACTCCCAGCCTGACACGGCGTCCGCCATGTCCGACGCGGTACGGCTCTTCGCCGAGCGAGCCACGGCCGTGCTGCCCGATTTCACCGTCACGAGCGAGAACCAGGACATGATCGAGCAGATCTGCCGTCGCCTGGACGGTCTGCCGCTCGGCATCGAGCTCGCCGTCGTACGGCTGCGCGTGCTCTCGCTCCACCAACTGCTCGACCGGCTGGACGATCTGTTCGGGCTGCTCAACACGGGGCCGAGCGCCACGGTGTCCCGCCACCGGACGCTCCGCGCCCTGATCGACTGGAGTCACGGGCTCTGCACCGAGCACGAACGCCGGCTGTGGGCGAGCCTGTCGGTGTTCACCGGCAGCCTGGATCTGGAGGGGGTCGAAGCGGTCTGCGCCGGGGCCGGCATCGCCCATGACGAGATCCTCGATCTGATGATCGGCCTGGTGGAGAAGTCCGTCCTGATCCGCGAGGAACATCCGTACGGAGTGCGATTCCGGCTGCTGGACACGATCCGGCAGTACGGGCGCGAGCGCCTCGTGGCCTCCGGGCAGGAGCAGGAGCTGAAACGCCGGTATCGCGACTACTACCGGCGGCTCTCGCGTGAGGCGCAGGCGCAGCTGTTCGGCCCGGCGCAGGCGCGGCTGCTGACCCGGCTGCGCGTCGAGCACCCCAACCTGCGCACCGCCCTGGAGTACTGCCAGGCCGAGCGCGCCGGGCTCTGCATCGACATGGCGAGCGACCTGCTCGACCACTGGATCACCAGCAGTCACCTGGGCGAAGGCCGCGACTGGCTCGAACAGGGACTCGCGCAGCCCGCCGCCCGGTCCGAGGTCAGGGCCCGGGCGCTGTGGGCATGCGGCTCGCTCGCCATCATCCAGGGCGATCAGGCCTCGGCCGTCGGGTTGCTGGCCAAGAGCAGGACGCTCGGCGAGAAACTCGGGCTGGAACCGGTGCTCGGCTACGTCGCGCTCTACTCCGGAATGGTCGCCATGCACGCGGGAGACACCGAGTCGGCCGTCAAGTCCTTCGAGGAGGCGGTGACCCATCATCGCGCCGGTGGAGACCCGGCGGGCCAGGTCCAGGCGCTGACCTGGCTCTGCCTGGCGCACTCGTTCCTCGGCAGTTCGGACAGCGCCGTCGCCGCCGCCGAGGAGGGCATCGCCATCTGCGACGCCCACGGCGAGAGCTGGCACCGGGCGTACACGATGACGGCGCTCGGCATCGAACGCTGGCGCCAGGGCGACGTGCGGGGCGCGACCGCCTTGGAGCAGGAGAGCCTGCGCGTCTTCCACGCTCTGGACGACTCGGTCGGGGTCGGGCTCACGATCGAGGTGCTGGCCTGGATCGCCGCCGCGCAGGAGGAGTACCCGCGGGCCGGCGCGTTGCTGGGCGTTCTGCGCAACGTCTGGGAGGCGATCGGCACGCCCCTGCTGGGATTCGGCCACCTCGTCCGGTACCACGATGAATGCGAGGACCGTACCCGCCGGGCTCTTGGCGAACCGGCCTTCCAGACGGCCGTCAAGCGCGGGACCAGGCGCTCCGCCGACCAGGCGCTCGCGTACGCCCTCATGGAGGAGGCGCCCTCGCGCGGCCCGTCCGGTGAGGAGGACCAGTACACGCCGCTCACCCCGCGGGAGACCGAGATCGCCCAGCTCATCGCCCGGGGGATGCGGAACAAGGAGATCGCGGCGGCGCTGGTGATCGCTCAGCGCACCGTCGAGGGCCACATCGAGCACATTCTGTGCAAACTCGGCTTCAACTCCAGGACCCAGATCGTCGGCTGGGTCGCGGAGCAGGCCCGCCGCACCGGCGAGAGGCCGCCCGGCGGCGAGTGATCATGTCCGTGAAAGACACGATCTGGAGCGCTCCGGACGCCGAGGAGGCGGCGGCGGACCGGCGGCAGGCGGACGCTCCCGGCTTCGTCGGACGACGGCACGAGATCGCCCAGGTCAGGCGGCTCCTGGCCAAGACCCGCCTGCTGACCCTGACCGGCGTGGGCGGGGTCGGCAAGACCCGGCTGGCGCGCCGCGTCAGCGAGATCCTGCCCCGGAGGTACCGGGAGGGCGTCCGGCTGGTGGAGCTGGCCACCATCGACGACGAGGACCTGCTGGCCCCGGCCGTGGCCGCCTCCTTGGGCATCCACGACCGCACGCCGGACCTCGAGGCCCAGCTGATCGAGCACCTGGCGGACAAACAGCTGCTGCTGGTGCTGGACAACTGCGAGCATCTGCTCGGCGCGTGCGCCCGGCTGGTGGAGCAACTGCTGTACGGCACCTCGCGGCTGCAGATCCTGGCCACCAGCCGGCAGTCGCTCGGAGTGTACGGCGAGCGGGTGCTGCCGGTGCCGTCCCTGCCGATCCCGCGGCCCGGCGACCGTACCCGCGACATCGCCCGGCGCGACGCCGTGCGCCTCTTCACGGAGCGGGCGGCGACGATCCGGCCGGGCTTCCACGTCGACGCGGCCAACGCCCGGGCCGTCGCCCGGCTGGCCCGGCGCCTGGACGGGATCCCGCTGGCCATCGAGCTGGCGGCGGTACGGCTGCGGACGACCTCCGTGGAAGACCTCGTGAACGAGCTCGACGAGCGCCTGGACGCGGCGGCCCTGCCGGCTGGAGAGGTCGGCCCCGGCAGGCTGGCACGCCACCAGACCCTGCGGGCGACCATGGAGTGGAGCTTCGGGCTGTGCTCGCCCGGCGAGCGGCGGCTGTGGGAACGGCTGTCGATGTTCCCGGGGGGAGTGGACGTCGAGACCGCCGAAGCGGTCTGCCCCGGGCAGGGCCTGGCCCGCGAGGACGTGCTGGATCTGATGATGGGGCTGGTGGACAAGTCCATCCTGGGCGTCGCGGAGCCGCACGGCGCCGGGGCCCGTCACCGCATGCTGGAGACCATCCGCGCGTACGGCCGCGAACAGCTGCCCCCCGCGCACGCGGAGGCGCTGCGCGAGCGGTACATCGAGCACTATCGCCAACTGGTCGAGCAGGTGCGCGTGGACCGGGTGGAGCCGGGCCAGATCGATCGCATGCGGAAGCTGGAGCCGGAGCTGCCCAACGTACGCGTCGCGCTCGACCTCTGCTTCGGCCGGCCCGGCGACGCCGCCGCCGGTCTGGAGATCGCCGCCGAGCTGTGGGCCAACTGGCTCGTCGCCGGTGGTCTCAGCGAAGGCCGGTACTGGCTGAAGCGCGGCCTCGCGCTCGTACCCGGATCGAGCGTCGCCAGGGCGATGGGCCTGTGGGCCGACGGGCTGCTCGCCCACTACCAGGGCGATGCGGCGGCGGCCGACGCGCGGGAGTGCCTGGCGCTCGCGCGTCAGTTGAGGGACGAGAGGGCACTCGCGTTCGCCGTCCAGCTCTCCGGCGTGGCGGCGTTGTCGGAGGGTGACGCCGAGGGCGGGCTCGCGCTACTGGAGGAGGCCCGTGCCCGGCACTGGGCGAGAGGCGACGTCCACGCGGTGGGGGTCACCCTGTATGTCGCCGGCCTCTTCGCCGCCACGATGCGCCCGGACCGGGCCGCCGAGTACGGCGAGGAACTCGTGACGTTGTGCGAGAGGCGTAACGCTACGCTCTTCCGCGCGTACGCATTGTATGCGGTCGGCATGGCCCGCTGGGAGCAGGGCGACTTGCAGCAGACCGAGGCCAGGATGCGGGAGGTGGCCGCGTTCTGGGGCGCCGCGGACGACCGGTGGGGCCTTCCGCAGTCCCTGGAGGTGCTGGCCTGGACGGCCGCGGCACGTGGCCGGTACGAGCGGGCCGCCCGGCTGCTGGGAGCCGCCCACGTCCTGTGGGAGGCGGTGGCCGCCTCTCCGGCGCGGATGCGGTACCAGGCGAGATCGCACCAGGAGTGCGCCGAGCGGGCCCGCCGGGAGCTGGGGGCTCAGGCGTTCACGGCGGCCTTCCGGGACGGTACGCGGCTCGGGCTCTCCCGGGCGATCGCGTACGCACTGGAAGAGCCGTGACAAGCCGCTGCCCGCGGCCTGCGTGATCAACGGCTGGGGGATCAGCGGTGCAGGCGGGGCTCGGGGCAGCCGCAGGAGCCGCGGGTGACCAGCGTGGCGGAGAAGATCTTGGTCACCGGCTCCACACCCTCCGACTCGATGGCGCCGACCAGCGTCTCCGTGGCGTGGCGGGCCATCTCGTCTATCGGCTGGCTGATCGTCGAAAGCCCGGGCACCGTGTACGCCGCCTCCCGAGCCCCGTCGAACCCCACCACCGCCACGTCCCCGGGCACCCGCAGCCCGAGATCGGCGGCGGCCCGCATCGCGCCGATGGCCTGGCCGTCGATGGAGGCGAACAGGGCCGTGGGACGCGAGGGCGACGACAGCAACCGGAGCGCGGCCTCGTAACCACCCTCCAAACTCAACTCGCCTTCCTCGACCAGCCCTGCCTCCTTGGCGAGCTCGACCCCCTCGACGGACCCTGCCCCCTTGGCAAGCTTCCCCTCCTCGACCAGCCCCGCCTCTGACCCGGCAGCGGCCTCGGCCTCCTGGAGCGCGCGGCGCCAGCCCGCGGCCCTGAGCCGCACGGGGGTGATGTCCAGCGGGCCGCCGACGAAGCCGATGCGGCGATGGCCGTGCTCCAGGAGATGTCGGGTGGCCTGATAGCCGCCCTCCTCGTCGTCCACCGCGAGCCGGGAGAAGAACGGCGGCGCCGCGTGGTCGATGGTGACCACCGGAACGCGTCCCCGCATCTCCTCGGCCTGATCGGCCGAGACCGGCACCCGCATCAGCACCAGCCCGTCGACCTGCCGCTCCAGGAACCCCCTGACATAGCCCTCCGCCCGCGCCGGATCCTCGGCGGAGTTGCCGAACAGCACCGAGTAGCCCCGCTGCCAGGCCACCTCCTCGCAGGCCCGGGTGAACTGGCCGAAGAACGGGCTCTTCCCGCCGGCACTGTCGGAGGCGATCACCCCGATGGTCCACGAGCGTCGCGAGCGCAACGACCTGGCCACCGCGTTGGGGCGGTAACCGAGCTGCTTGATGGCGTCCAGCACACGCTGCCGGGCCGCCGCCGAGACCGGCCGGGGCCCGTTGTTGATCACGTAGCTGACCACGGCGGGCGAGGTGCCCGCCAGCCGCGCCACGTCGTTGCGCGTCACCACTCGCGTCTCACTCCGGCATTCACGAACCCAGCTTATGGGCCGGAACACCCCATACAGGTCCCCCGTGACTCACGAGACTCATGGGTCCCCGGTGGTGCAGGCCTCGGCTTACGAGGAGCCGTGCAGGACCGCCTGGCTGAGCGCGTGTTCCGCGTCCAAAGATTCCAGAATAGGGAGCCTCGCCGAGCAACGAGGAGCGTCCCGCTGGTGTTAGCTGGATGAGTGCATGAGGCAGAGGACTCGCCGGTGGTGCGGGAACTGCGCGCCTTCACCGAGTGGGTCGGCGCGGGCCGGAAACTGACCGCCACCGGCCAGATCACTCTGGCCGACGCCAGGACCCTGGTGGACCTGTTGGACACCGGTGACGTGGTCGACCCGGACATCGGTGGGAGGGTGTTCAAGACCACGTCCAGCGCCGAGCTCTCCGGGTTGCAGAGGGTCTTCCTGTGGGCCAGGGCCGCCGGCCTGGTGCGGGTGGTCAAAGGACGGCTGGTCCCGGTGAAGAAGGCCACCCCGACGCTCGCTCGCCCGGCCGCGCTGTGGCAGGCGGCGTTCGAGGCGTTCCCACGGCTGGCGGAGGCCGTGTGCCCAGCCGGGTGGTGGACCTCGCCGTTGCACGAGGAGTTCGCGCCCGTCGTGCGTACCGTGCTGACCCGGTTGTACGGTGGGTCCGCGCCGCTGACGGAGCTGTACGAGCTGTCCTGGGAACGGGCGTCGGCACCGTTCCTCATCGAGAAGCCGGAACGCGCCCGGAAAACCAACGACCGGGACACCGAACGGATGCTGAGCGCGCTGGCGCACCTGGGAGCGATCGAGCTGACGAACGGGGAAGCCGCGCTGACCCCGCTCGGCCAGGAGGAGATACGGCGCACGCTGGGGGAGGCCGCTCCGGGGGAACCGGTGTACGAACTCAAGGTCACGCTGCTGGACACCGAAGACCCGGTGGTGTGGCGGCGGCTACGGGTGTCAGCCGGGATCTCGCTGGCGCGCCTGCACTGCATCCTGGCCCTGGCCATGGGATGGGAGGGCCATCACCTGCACGTCTTCACCATCGGAGAGCGGCGCTACGGCCGGCCCTCGCTCGAATGGGACGACGGCCTGCTGGACGAGACGACGACCACCCTGGCCGAGGTGGTGGGCGGCGCGGGCGCGCGGATCAGCTGGGAGTACGACTTCGGCGACAGCTGGGAGCACGAGATCGTCTTCGAGCGGGCGGTGGCGGCCGAGGAGGGTGTCCGGTATCCGGCGGTCGTGGCAGGAGAAGGCGCCTGCCCGCCGGAGGACTGTGGCGGGACGTGGGGGTACCGCGAGTTCCGGGCCGCTCTGGCCGATCCCCGTCATGAGGAGCACGAGCACCTGGTGCGATGGGCGGGGTTGACCAGCGCCGCGGAGTTCGATCCGAGGCGTTTCGATCTGGTGGCGGTCCGGCGAGCGGTGCTGAACATCGCTTGATACCCGCTCCACCTGGTCACCAAGAAGGCGAGGGTCGGTGCGCAACAGATGAGCCGGTTACCGCCACCAGGGTCCGTCGTCATTCACGGAGGATGACGACGGACCCTCTGCCGGGCTTGGTGATGGAGGACGCCTACGCCCTGCGTGACTCGAAGAATCCGGACGCCGCTACCAGATCGGGTGCCCCTTGAGGACCGGCTGGAGACGGCCCTCGACCTGCTGTCCGGGGGTGTGGACGTGCAGTGGGGCGAATCGGTGCAGGGTGGCCGGTTCGCCACGATCGGCGTGATCTGCTGCCCGAACCGGTAGGTCGCCCACCTCTGCCCGACCCCCTCAGGGAGACCACCGCGTTGAGCGACGTCCCATCACCCGGACATCACAATCGGCCTTGGAGATCGACATCACGATCGAGGAATTCACGGCCCGCACGTGAAGCCGCTGAGAGAGGGGCACGGGGCCATCGAATGGTCCGGCCCGACAGCCAGATGCAAGTCCGTCAGGGTCCGCGGCCACACGTGCGAATGCCTGCCGATGGTGTACGAGCTCTGCGTGGCCGGTTGCCTCGGCCATATCCGCCGAACGGAGAGGTCGTCCAAGGAAGACCGGGTCAGCGAGAGCCCTTGGCTTCGGGAGGCGGAGGTGAAGCACCTGTGGCGCAACCTCCTTGAGGGGGACGCACTAGCGTTCCCACAGGTGAACGAGCGGGGCGGCGTTCTGGAGAAGAGATAGGCCCGATAGTGCGCCTTATCATGCTCGGCCGCTCAATGATGGCCGCCGATAACGGCTGGCTATGACCTGACTCCGTACGGTGGCGACTGTGTCACCGTACGAGGTTGTGGCAGGTGACACGGCAGGGTTGGAGGAGGCCCTGGCGCGGGTGGTGCGACTGGCCGGCGATCACCTCGGCGCGCTCGACTCCAGCATGCGTTACATGGCGGCCCACGCCTGGGTCGGCGGCGGCGCCGCTCCCTTCACCCGAGCCATGGGTGACCAGCGGGCCCGGCTGCAGCGTGCCTTCGAGACCGCGGCCGCGCAGATCGCCGACCGCATCCGCGCCCTCGGCGGGCACGCTGCCCCGCCGTCGCTGTCCACCCCGCTCCCCGCCACTCCATCTACGCGCGGCGGCTACGCCGGGATGAACGTGGAGGCGATGACCCGCATGGTGGCGGATCTGGAGCGGGCTGGGCACGAACTCTCCGCCGCGGGAGGTGTTCTCTCGGCGGCGCTGGGCTCCGCGGGCGTCAGCGCCGCGCCCGCCCAGCAGGTCGGGGACGTGGGCGCCTGGGCCGCCGGCGAGGTCGCCGACCTGCGCAGACGGCTGACCGTGCTCCAGCAGCGCCCCGACAGAGAGGCGGCCACCGCGGCCGTGCTCGGCTTCGGGCTGTTCGGCGGGTCCGCCCCCGCCCCGGGCGCTATCGGCGACGTGATGGCCGCCGCCGCAGCCGGCGACACCTCGGCGCTGGAGAAGCTGGTGGCGGCCCAGAACACCGGCAAGGACCTCACCCTCGCCGCCCGGGTCAGCGCCTGGTGGCAGATGCTCGACCCGGCCGCCCAACGGCGGCTCATCGACGCCGCGCCGCAACTGGTCGGCTCGCTCAACGGCGTGCCCGCCGCCACCCGCGACAGCGCGAACCGCGCCTATCTCGCCATGCGCAAGGAGGCCATCGCCAAGCGGCTGGCGGAGCGCCGGGCCCTGGACGAGTCCCTGGCGAAGGGGATCATCATGGCGGACGCGTGGCGGAGGATGACCACGCACCGTGAGATCGAGGAGCTGGAGAAGCAGCAGCGGCAGATCGAAGCCGTCACCAAGAGCCTGGCCCTGGGCGGGGTCAACGGCCGCCCGCCCGCGCTCCTGCTCGCCCTCGAACTGGGCGGGCTCGGCAAGGCCGCCATCTCCTTCGGCGACCCCGACAAGGCCGACTCGGTGGTCACCTCCGTGCCGGGCACGGGCAGCACCCTGGAGGGGATCGGCGCCGACGTGGCCCGCGCCGGAACCCTCTGGGACCAGGCGAGCCGTTCGGCCCCCCACGCGAAGACCGCTTCGATTCTCTGGCTCGGCTACACGGCCCCGCAACTCGACGCCGGGATCCTCCGGGCGGACACCTCCGTCGCCTCACCCCATCTCGCCCAGGCCGGAGCCGGCCCGCTGGCCAGCTTCCTGGACGGCCTGCACGCCACCCACCAGGCGGCCGGCACCCCACGGTTCACCGTCCTGGGCCACAGCTACGGCAGCGTGGTAACCGGCATCGCCGCCCAGACGCGGAAGGGGACGTTCGCCGATCAGCTCATCCTCGTGGGCAGCCCGGGGACGATGGCGATGCGGGCGGGCGATCTGGGAGTCAAACAGGTGTGGGTAGGGGAGTCCCCGCAGGACCCGGTGGCCGACCTGGGGCACTTTCCGTTGAGCGGCGGGCGGCACCCCATCTCGGGCGTCCTGCAACCCGCCCTCCCGAACGGCCCGGGGCCCTTCGGCACCGACCCCAGCAACATCGCCTTCGGCGCCCAGCGTTTCGTTGTCAGCCCTACGCCAGTTTCGGGCTTCCTGGCTTTTACTGGGTATGACATCGGGACACACTCCGGTTACTGGAACGATGAGTCGGTCTCGCTGAGGAACATGGGATTCATCATCGCTGGTCGATATGACCAGGTGACGAAGCTGCCGACGCCGAAGCAGGTGCCGACTCCGACACCCTTGCCGACACCCTTGCCGACACCGTCGCCACCTCCGGCACATCCTTCTCCTGAGCTCGTGTCCCCGCCGTCGCCCAGTCCGCAGCCGTCGCCGACCCCGCCAGGAGACTAGATGTTCCGCTCCGTCAGGTTGATCATCGCAGCCGCGGTTCTCGTCGCAGGATGCGCGCCCGGTGGAGCTCTAGGAGGAGCGATGAACGCATCGGCCGACAAGCCGACGATCACCAAGGCACAGGCACTGGCCCGCATTGAGCAGCTCATCAACGGGACCGTCGCCATCATGCATCCCAAGCCCGAACTGGAGCTGCACCAGCCCAGTCTTAACGACAGCCTATGCCTCGACCCGGTCGACGGAGGCTCCGAAGATCGGCTCATCATCAATCGCACGTACTACCTGCGCGGGCTGCCCAAGGACTCGCTCAAGAAGGTGATCGTCGAGGTGAAGGCGTACTGGCAAAGCCAAGGCCACTACATCGAGGCCCAGTCCGACAACGGCCTGCAACTCTACGGGCGCTCCCGCCCCGACGACTTCTTCATCACCATCGGTTGGACGGAAGGCGACGTGCTTTCCCTGAGCTCCACCTCTACCTGCCTGTGGCCCAACGGCACCCCCGAGCCCTCGTCCACGCCCTGAACTCAGCAGAACTTTTCCGTTGGGCGATGGGTGATGGAAGAGGCGTCAGGCTGCGCAGCGAGCGATGACATCGAGAGACCCACCTCGCCACGCTCGATTTTGAGAAACCCTGGCAACACTCACATCCATGATCGCCGCAAAGTCCTCCTGCCCCAAGCCGCGTTCTTTCCGCGCTTCGGCCGGCGGGATGTTCTCCCTGTACCACCGCTCCCAGTTGCCTGCCTTGTCACCGCCCAGGGCGTGTTCAAAAGAGCGGCCCCGCCTGAGCCTCGGCAGCCTCAGACGGGGCTGTTTTGCCGTCCTGTGATCGGTTCGCTAGTTGGTCACTTCGGGTGGGAGCCCGCCGAGCCTGTGCAGCAGCTCGGACTGGATGGTGGCGAAGCGGTCGTTCATATGGCGGCGAAGGCCGGCGAGTTCGTCACCGAGGGCCGCGAGGTCCTGTCTCATCTCGGCCCGGATGTCGGCGAGTTCCGCCAGCACCAGGGCAATGCTGATCGTCTTGGAGCTGTCGTCTCCGGGCTGCCTGTTCTCCTCGAGCGCCCGGATACGCGTTAGCAAAGCGAGGATCTGTGCCTCTATGTTCACCGCATTCCTGCCTTTGCGAAGGTGGGAAGGGCAATCCCGCACCAGTGCGCGGGTGCAAGGTCTGACGGCGAGCACAGTGCCACACTGTTGGAGTTCGTGCAGGTCATCGCCCCCGTGCTTGGGTGTGGTTGTTTCTCCCGGCGTCCGGCGTGTTTCTCCCGCGGGATGTGAATAGGTGTCGGCGGCTCGGGCGCGAAAGGGGGCCGTTCTGGCGAAATGGGAGCAGGGCGGAGGTGAGTTCGGATGCTCATGGTTCGGAGTTCGGACGCAGGCGGGCCTCGACGTACGGGACGAGCCGGACCGGGCCGAGGAGGCCGTAGGGCTGGCGGGTCAGGCCGCCGTAGACCGCCGGGTCCGTCACCCTGAGCCGGTTGCCGAGGGGTGTGGCCACTTCCACCTGTAGTGTGCGGACGCCCCGTCCCAGGTCCACGACCGGGTTGAGCTGGTTCACGGGGTTCAGGAGACGGCCGTCGGCGAGGATGCGGCAGGTGTCGGTGACCGCGCCGAGCTCCAGGTACGCCCCGCCCTCCAGCCGCACATCGGTGGTGTAGACGCCGATGCCGGATGTGTCGGCCAGTTCGGGGATGTCCGACCAGGGGGTGAGTTGGTCGAGGGTGAGCCGGTGCGTGGTCGTGCCCTCCGGACGCCGGTCCTCGACCTCCAGCCGCCACGACGACAGGGGCACCGGCTCGGGCACCGGGCCGATCGTCGTGGTGACGGTGCGGCCGTCGGAGAGCGTGATGGTGTAGGTCCCGGCGCGGGAGGCGCGCACGACCAGTGTGCCCAGGTCGTACCTCACCAGGTCGGCGTCCGTGGCCACGGCGTGAGGTCCCTGCACCGGGGCGGTCCCGAAGAGGCCGGGGCGGCCGATGGCCAGCACCGTCGACTCGCCCGGGCGCAGCTTCACCCGTAGCCGTATCCCGTCGGTGTCGGCCGTGTAGAGCGCCAGGCGCTCGGCGCGGCCGGTCCACGGGTTCAGGAGGTACGGGACGCCGTCGCGGGCCGTGCGCGCCAGCGTGACGTCGTGGTCGATGGGTGCCACCGGTGGCTTCGGGTTCTCGGTGTGCTTGCCGTTGCAGAGGTAGTAGTAGTCCACGTCGCCGGCCACCCGGCGGGCTGCGAGGAGGGTGGATGCGGTGGCGTACCGGATGTCGGGACGCACGCCGAGGGTGGCGAGCGCGACCGGGATCTCCGACTGGTCCGCGACCAGCCGGACGGACGGCTCGGCCAGCAGGTCGGTCAGAACCGCTCGAAGCCGCTCGTTCTCCCCCTCCGCGGCCACCCCCGGCACCGAGGCGGACCGCCACGCGCCGAGGAGTACGACGGGCAGCCCGGCCCGCGCGTACGACAGCAGCCGCCGCGCCACCGCGACCGTCATCGTGCACTCGGAGGCGTAGAAGCGGTCGCCCTCCACGAACAGCGCCTTGTAGGCGGGCCCGGAAGGCGCCAGCCGGCGGCCCGAGACGCGGGCGGACGGCAGGTCGAGCAGGGGCGCGCTGATGAACTGGTGGGTCCACCCGGTGGGGACGCCGCTCGCGGTGAACCAGCCGGCGCCGATGCCGGTCTTGGTGTAGCCGGTCTGCCGCAGCACCGCCACGTCAGCACGTGGCGCACCTTCTCGCATGATCTGGTGGATTCTCGCGAAATATCCGGAAATATCGCTGATATGCCGCCAGGTGGGCTGGCGCGGACCCCACGACTCGGCATAGCCGACCGTCCCCGAGTAGGGGGTGAAGGCGGCGAACCCGGGCCAGGCCGCACCCGGCGCCGTGGCGTAGGAGAAACCGTGCAGGACGGTCTGGTTGAGCCCCGCCGCGTACGCGCCCCCCACCGTGCGCAGCAGCTTCGTCCAGGTCGTCGTGTACGCCCCGCCCGCGTACGCCCCCGCCTCGCACGACAGCACCTCGCGCCCCGCCAGGTCCCGGCCCCCGGCCAGGCAGCGGTAGTCGTCGAGGTTCTTGAAGCCGAGCGACTCACCCTCGGCCACGTCGAGGATGGCCGCGGCGGCGATGGCGTCGGTCTGCAGCCCGTACGGCTGCGCCCGCAGCTCCAGGCCGATCGAATGCGCCCAGTCGCGCAGCATCCCGAAGTGGTGCTCGTTGAACAGCTCGGAGACCGTGTCCCAGTAGTCCTTGCGGGCATGCCTGGTCAGCACGGCGTCGTACGCGAAGACCGGATCCTCCTCCGCCAGTACCACCACCGGCAGGAACGGCGCCAGCGAGTACCCCCGCCGCCGCTCGAACTCCGCGAGCAGCCCCGGCGTCCACGGCAGCGCGTCGCTCTCGATCTCGATGGAGTCCTCGAACAGCGCACCGCCCGCCCGCTTCAGCAGCCTCCGCACGGCGGGCGTGAGCAGCGTGGACTCCCAGTAGTCGATCACCGCCCGGGTGCCCGCCCGGCTGAAGTGGTCCACCACGTACGCCTCGGGCACGGTGTGCGGGCCGGACTCGGGACGCTGGCCCGAGCCCCGCTCCCAGTACGCGATCAGCACCCACTCGCCCTCGGCGGGCGCCGTCCAGTCGACGCGCCCGTCGCTCACGGGCACCCGAACCACGGAGGCGGGGTCGAGGCCGGTCTCCTTGCGGGTGGAGTTCGCGGGGTCGAGCCGGGCCGCCTGGACCAGCAGCAGCGTACGCGCGGGATGCCCGGCGACGGCGGGCGGCGGCACCTCACCCGCGTACGTGGCGCCCCCGGCCACGGCGACCGAGCCGTGCGCCAGCTCCTTGACCGCGGCCGGATGCTCGGGAGTGATCGTGGGGACGGCGGCCGGCCAGGACGGGCCGATGGTGAGGTCGATGATCAGGCCGCGCCGGGCCGCCTGGTCGAGCGCGGCCTCGACGGCGGCGTTCCAGGCGGGGGTGCCCCAGCCGTGCCGGGCCGGGTCCAGCACGGACTTGTCGCGGATGCTGTGGTGCACCGCCGCGATCTCCGCCCCGCCGAACCCGGCGTCCGCGAGCACGTCCACCTCCCGCCGGATCTCGGCGGGATCGACGTGGGCGTCGGGCCACCACCAGCGCACCATCGGCCGCACGGCCCGGCGCGGCCGCGCGAACCAGCCCGCCCCGGGAGGACCGGCGATGGAGGCGGGCGAGCCTGAGGCGAAGGCGGAGGTGGGCGAGCCGGAGGCGAGGGTGACGGCGAGGGTCGCGGTGAAGAGGAAGCCACGGCGCGAGAGGTCGTCCATCAGAGTCTCCCGAGGTAACCGTCGTCTTCAGGCGACGGGGGAATCGGGAGCGGGAGGGCCGTCAAGGCCCGAGCGTGCCTTGACCTGTCAGGTCCGCGGGTCACAGATTTCCTTCCGGGTTTGTCGGTGCCGGCCGATATCGTGGTGGTCTCGTTACCGAGCGTGTGGGGTGGGTGTGCGCAGGTCGTTCAAGTTCCTGCTGCGCCCCACCAGCAAGCAGGCCGCCGCGCTCGCACAGTGTCTGGAAGACCACCGGGAGCTGTACAACGCGGTTCTCGAACACCGCCGTACGGCCTACCGCAAAGCCGGGGTGACGGTGCGCTATGGCGAGCAGTCGGCGGAGCTGAAGCACATCCGCGCCGACGACCCCGGCGGTCAGGGCCGGTGGTCGTTCTCCTCCCAGCAGGCCACCCTCCGCAGGCTGGACAAGGCGTACCGGGCGTTCTTCGACCGTGTCGAAGCAGGCCGCACGCCAGGGTTGCCGCGTTTCAAGGGGCGGGGCTGGTTCGACACGGTCGAGTGGCCCAAGGACGGCGACGGCTGCCGGTGGGACTCCCAGCCCTGCCACCCGGCCGCGAC